>CAWVTC010000052.1:0-10659 GCA_963933025.1 uncultured Dehalococcoidia bacterium
CTTGGGGGTGCGAGTTGCCAATGATGTGTGCATTCTGTGTCGATGGTTTCCACGTTTGCCATTTCCGTTCCCTTTCGAAATAAACCTCGAAGCGAGAAGCGGGATGTCTAACTTCAGGGGTTTAGTGTAAGGAAAGTTAGGAAGGCTTTCAATAGCTAGGAGGTAATGTAATTGGATAATTTTTTAAGCGTATTCGTACGATGCCTGATTCTAGGTTGATTTCTTCAATCACTTCTTTTGTGGCTGGTATCAGTATTTCCCTGTCCCCATTTTTAATCATATAGACATCGTTTGCTCCAGGTTGTAACACTTCTTCAATTTTTCCAATGAATTGATTATTTTCCCCGAACACTTCTAAGCCTTCAATTTCGTGTACAAACCAAGAGTTGTGGTCTCGCTCCAACCTAGATTCTGGTACTTCGAGGAGGAATCCCTTTAATTGGATTGCTTTTTTTCTTGTATTTGTTCCAGAAACAGTAATTACAAAAATTCCACGAGATTCTCTCATTGTTTGAATCTGAACAGCTTTACTTACCAGGTGAACTGATTGGCCAGTTTGTAAATATTTAGTAGAGGGATTAAATGGCTTAACACGTAGTGATCCATCTGTTCCATGTGGTCCTAGTACTAGACCAACAGCGGCAAAGCCTTTTCGAGCTTCTTTAGTATGGCTAATCACCAATCTCTAAGCCGACGCGGGCATCTTCTTTGATAGCGGCTACCTTAAGAAGAGAGCGGATTGCAGACGCAATTCTTCCATTCCGTCCAATTACTCGACCCATATCATTGTCGGCAACATCAAGGCGAATAATGAGTCGGTCACTACCTTCTTGTTCAACAACTTTCACCTCATCTGGCTCATCTACCAAGGTTTTAGCTACATATTCAACTATTTCTGACATTTTCGAGCTCATTATGATGCTGTCTCCGTGTTTTCGACTAATTCTTTTTCAGGAGAATCGGCCGTTTCAGTTATGTTTTCTTCTACAGGCGGTGTTTCTGAAGTGGTTTCTGGAACAATTCCACCAGCATCCAGTCTTTTTAAAATCTTGGACACTGCTTCTGAAGGTTGTGCACCTTGCTTGATCCAATTGTTAACACTATCTCTATTTATTGTGGTAGTTGGTGGATTAGTATGGGGGTTGTAAGATCCAAGAATTTCGAGAAAGGCGCCATCTCGGGGGGAACGTTGATCTGCTAATACTACGCGGTAAAAGTTCTGTCCTTTTTTACCACTTCGTCTTAAACGAATACGAAGCATGGGTCCTCACTATTTATAGATATCTACCTGATGCTAGCTTAATAGTTTCTTATGTGCGCAGTCTATTATCTAAAATTTCCAAATGAAGGCATGCGTCCTCGCATTACTTGGCGCGCAATTTTTCGTGCGTCGAAGAATTGTTTGAGTAGGCGATTAACTTCAGCCGGAGTTTGCCCGGCGCCTTGAGCTATCCGTTTGCGACGTTTGCCATCTATTAGTTCTGGATGTTGTCGTTCACGTGGTGTCATTGAAAGGACTATTGCTTCTGCATGGTCAAAGTATGATTCAGTTAAATTGCTGTTGGATAGATTTGCTTTCATTCCTTTGAATCCTGGCAGCATTTGGGCTATTTGATTAAGTGATCCCATTTGTTTGACTTGTTTTAGCTGTTCAATAAAATCTTGCAGATCAAAAGTACCCTGTTTCAGTTTCTCACTTATTTTCTCAGGGCTAATTTTTGATGCTGAAGACTTGGCTTTTTCTATCAAACTCAACATATCTCCCATTCCTAGAATACGGCTAGCAATTCTCTCCGGATGGAAGATTTCAAGGGCGTTTGGTGTTTCACCTGTTCCTACAAACTTTATTGGTATACCCAAGACCTCTCGAATACTTAAGGCTGCCCCTCCTCGTGCGTCACCATCAACTTTAGTGAGCACTACTCCGGTAATGTTTGTATGTGCATGAAATTCCTTCGCTGCATTAACTGCATCTTGTCCAGACATCGAGTCAGCAACAAAAAGAACTTCATGAGGTTCGACTTTAGAAAAGATTTCTTTTATTTCATGCATAAGTGCAGTATCGATATGTAATCGTCCGGCAGTATCAATAATGACGTGAGTGGCTTTTATTTTTCGAGCATGTTCTACTGAATTTAGGGAAATTTCGATTGGTTGTTGGTTGCTAGCTTCTGTGTAGCAAGGAAGATCTACTTGTTTCGCTAAAGTTGCCAGTTGCTCTATTGCAGCTGGACGATATACATCACAAGCAACTACTAAAGGTTTTTGTCCTTGACCTTTTAAGTAGCTTGCCAATTTTACTGTAGTCGTTGTTTTCCCTGAACCTTGTAGCCCTGCCATTAAGATGATGGTAGGAGCCTGTGGCGCTCTGTTCAGCTCACTTGCTTCAGTACCTAATATAATTACCATTTCTTGGTTTACAATATCTAGGATTTGTTGGGTTGCTGTAAGACTTTTGAGAATATTGGTGCCAGTTGTTTTTTCACGTATACGATTCGTAAAATCTTTAACTACACGAAAATTTACATCGGCTTCGAGCAACGCAAGCCTAACATCACGAAGAACAGTGTCCAAATCTTTTTCGGTTACTGCTCCGTGATTGCCAAATCGCTGAAATGCAGCCTGTAAGTTATTTGTTAGTGTATCGAACATACTCTTCTTTCAAGACGTTCTAATCTCATATTGTGTCTTTAGTTCATCCCTCGCTCGGCTAATAGGGCACATAAGTCCGATAAGCGACAGGCATAACCCCACTCATTGTCGTACCATGCTGCGATCTTAACCATATCGCCACCTACAACATTAGTGGAGCGTCCATCTACGATACTAGATCGCTCATCTGATTTCATATCCATTGATACGACTGGATCATGTGTGATACCGAGAATGCCACGCATATCTGTTTTAGCGATTTGTTCAATAGTTGTATTCACTTCCTCAGCATTCGTTTCACGCTCTATAAGGGCTACTATTTCAACGATTGAGACTGTCGGTGTCGGTACTCGATATGCAAGTCCATCTAATTTTCCTTCAACTTCTGGTATGACTAGGCGCAATGCTCTAGCTGCACCTGTAGAGGTTGGCACAATGTTCATTCCCGCTGATCGCATTTCACGTGGGTCTCCACCACCAGCTTGATCTAGAATTTTTTGCGAACTCGTATAAGAATGAACTGTAGTCATTTGCCCTTTAATGAATCCAAAGTTGTCTACAAGTACCTTAACAACTGGGGCGAGTCCATTTGTAGTGCAACTTGCATTAGAAATTACGCTATGTTCTTGCGGTTTATATAGCTGATCATTTACACCGAGTACTATGGTGATATCCTCATTTTTTGCAGGCGCACTAATAACTACTTTTTTAACGCTATTTTTCTTATGTGCTACGGCTTTGTGTGCATCGGTAAAGAAACCAGTTGATTCGATAACTATTTCAGCTCCGACGGAGTCCCATGGTATATTTCCAGGTTCGCGTTCAGCAAAGACTTTGACTAGTCGATTATCAATTTCTATACCGTCTTCTGCTGCTCGAATTTCTCCCTGCCAGCGGCCGTAGTTACTGTCATATTTAAGTAAATTTGCACTTGTTTCGTTATCTACTAAATCATTGACAGCCACTACTTGTAGTGTGTCCGCATGTCTTTCTGTGATGGTTTTCATCACTTGTCTTCCAATTCGTCCGAATCCATTGATGCCAACTTTTGTTATCACGTAGTACTCCTCATATAACTTTTAGTGTTTCACACTTTACACATTAATGGTGTGGGCCTGCTTGCACCAGTGCTGTTAAGGCACCTGAAGTGTGTAGCGAACCGTTATGGCCAGCCCATCCTGCACTTAATGCAGTACCACCGTGCAAAATTACACTGTCAAGATCAAATTGTTCTGCGCCAATATATAAGCTGTGTGATTGTTCATACCCAAGAAAATTACAACATTCACTAAATCGTTGGCCTGCATCCCAAGTTTCCTTTTCTAATGTACCTACAGTTCCAGTGAAAAAGCGATCTAATCCGGTTGATTGGATTCTTTTAGTCGCTTCACGATGTGACCATCGGGAAATAACTCCGATATCTGCTAGATCTCTAATTTTGTCTAATGTCATTCCTATACCTTCGAATACCAATAAGTGCTTTAAACTGCTACGACGCTCCATTTCATGACAAAGATTTAAACATTTTTTTTGCGTAGCTTGGTTGTCAACGAATAAGGAAATAACATCTTCCCAGTAACGTGTACGGTATTCTGCCAAGAGTGGTTTCGGATCAATTCGTTGGCCAATTACGCTTAGAATTGATTCTGTGAGTGTATGACACCAAGCAACCCGATTGTCGATAATTGTTTCGTCTAAGTCAAAAATAACGCACTTATAACCATTGGGGTTTTCAATTCGCATAACCATCAGGGTTTGATATGTTGCTCTAAAGCTTTTTGATATTGTGCAGGTGTGTTTAAGTCGCTTAAACATGAATCATCAGTTGCTACTTCGCCAATTTCTGGAATTTGCTTGAGAACTCCTTTCAACCCCAAATTCGTATCATTAGCTGATATCAAAAGATGACGTAATTTTCCAGCTATTACTATTGGGTGGCCTCGTTGGGTTTTGTAAACTGGCCGAGTTGCACCTGCATTGCTGGCTAGCTGCGCTTCATATAATGCTCGTATGAGTTGTGCGTTCCGTGGTTGGTCTACATTTAAAACCATAATTGCATTTGCAGTAGAACTAACGGCTTTAGCACCAATGCGTAGAGTACTAGCACGACCTGTGTAGTAGAGTGGATTTGATATTATCCGAGCACCTGTTCCGTGCAAATGTCTACGTATTTCATCAGAACGATACCCAAGAACAACAATAATCTCCTCAGAACCACCTGCTTTGAGTTGACTTATTTGGTATTGAATTAGTGATTGTCCATGCCAACTCAGCATTGCTTTAGGTTCACCCATACGAGATGAAAGACCACCAGCCATTAGAATACTAGATTTCATTGCTCGTTATTACTCTGATTGCTTATTTCACGTCGGTATGTTTCAGGTAATAAGGATTCGATAGCCTTTTGAATTTCTTCGGTCAGTGCTACAACATTTTTGTTAACAGGATTTGTTTGCTTTATGTGTATAGGTTCACCGATATTAAGTGATAGAGGTGGCCTTGTAACCAAATGGAAAGGTGTTTTAACTTTTTCTGTGAGGGAAACCCCACAAGGAATAATAGTTGCACCCGAACGTAGAGCTAAAACTGCAGTACCACGGTGGAACTTTCCAATTTTTCCAGTACGGCTCCGTGTTCCTTCCGGAAACATAACTAAGACATTATCTTCTGCAAGGAGTTTTTCTGCATGCTTCATAGCATTAACATCTCCCCTCCCACGTTCAATGGGAAAAGCACCAAACCATGCCATAATCTGTCTCCAAAAGGGTATTAGAAAAAGTTCACTTTTTGCCATGTAACGCATTCTTAAAGGGAGAGCAATTGTAAGAACAACAACATCGAGATTGTTTTGATGGTTAGAAACTACGATCCGGGGTCCTGATTTTGGGAGTTGTGTCAATCCCTTGATTTCTAATTGGGAAAATAAACAGACTATCAGTCGGCCAAATTGTGAAAAAAGCCAATAGAAGCGAGGGGAATGTCTAAGTAACGGCAGGTGAATAAGGCCTAATGCTTTAAGAAACATTAGGCTGAGTGTTTGTCAATATGCTGAGTAGCTAGGGTTACCATTTCTTCTATTGTATTTATACCAGTTTCTAGAATTATTGCATCTGTTGCGCGTCGTAAGGGACTTATAGTACGTGATCTATCTACGTTGTCCCGTTCATTGATGGTTGCCTGTATGTTTTTACTTGAGGATGCATGTGTATTCAAGGAATTTTGTGTTTCCCTACGGGTAGCACGTATTTTTTCAGATGCGTCTAAAAAAAATTTTATTGGTGCATCTGGAAGAACGACTGTGCCAATATCACGACCAGCAAGAATCGCAGGGGTCGTATCTGAAAACTCTCTTTGAAGGCCTACCATGTATTTGCGAACATTTTCTATTGAGCTATATTGACTTACAAGAGTTTCGATTTCAGGACTATGCAAAAGTTTGGTTACGTCGTCATTACTAATTGTTATTCGTGCCCATTTATCATTTGTGATTCCAATACCTATTGTTTTGGTTAAGTTTGTGCAAGCATTTGTCTCAGTAGGTGGGATTTTTTCACGGATTGCTAAAAGGGTGATTGCTCGATACATCAAACCAGTATCTAGAAATGGAATTTCGAAGATTTGAGATAGGGATCGGCCTAGAGTTGTTTTACCTGAAGCGGCTGGGCCATCGATCGCAATTGGGGAAAAATTGCTGGCGGAGATTCTTTTACTCATGTGTGTTTTTTAATAGTCCTTTGGCAGAATTGTAAAGGTTGGCTACTTCATTTGATTCTAAAGTACGATATTCGCCTAGTTTTAGCGTGCCAAGATTAAGGGCACCTATGCGTACTCTTCTCAAAGTTTGAATCTTCTTATGCATAGATCCCATCATGCGGCGGATTTCACGGTTTTTTCCTTCCTGTAACGTTATCAAAACCCATCGATATCTTTCAGATACAGTTACTTCTAAGTCCATCACTTCTCTCACAGTACGTGCTTTAAGCAGCTCACCACTATCGTAAATTCCACGAATCAAGCGTAACCGATTGGCCTTCCCTAGTGGTTGGTCGAGTTCGACAAGGTATTCCTTCTCGACTCTGTTTTTGGGATGTGTTAACAGATTGGTTAGTTTGCCATCATTTGTGAGCAAAAGAAGGCCTTCTGATTCAAGATCAAGTCTTCCTACAGGATGTATTTGTACATTTTTTGTGTTCACAAGATCTATTACTGTTTTTCTACCTCTGTCATCTCGTGCAGAAGTTAAAATTCCACGAGGTTTGTGTAGAGCTATATATATATATTTTTGAAAGCTAATTGGTATATCGTCTACAGTAATCTCATCTATTTCTGGGTTAGCACGTGCTCCCAAAATATTTTCAATTTTTCCATTGACAGCAACTCTGCTGTTGATAATCATTTTTTCTGCATCTCGTCGAGATGCGACACCTGCATTAGATAGAATCTTTTGTAAACGTTCAATGGCCACAATGCGTTTAGTCTACTGCCGTTTCATACCATTGAACCATTAAGTAGCTATGAAAAATGGCTTTGATAGAAAAAAAGTTCAATACGTATCTTAGTTAGCGTATTATTGATACTGTCTTTAAACATTTTTTCTAAATGAGAGGTTCCCGTGAAAGCTGCGGTATTACATGGCGTCGATCAGCCACTTTTGATCGAAGATATAGATATAGATGAGCCTCAAGCAGGTGAGGTGCTTGTCAAAACTAGCGCAACCGGTGTCTGTCATTCAGATCTTCATTTTATTGAAGGTTTATATCCTAGTAGATTTCCTGTTGTATTAGGACATGAATCAGCAGGTATCGTTGCAAAGGTTGGTGATGGTGTTACAAATGTAAACGAAGGCGATAGAGTTGTTGTTGCATTTGTTGCATCCTGCTCGACTTGTGATAATTGTGTCCAAGGTAAGCCTTATTTATGTACAGGTGGCCAGGCGCGTCATGATAGGTTATCGATGGGTGGGGGAAATGTTACGCAATTTGCGGGAATGTCTGCTTTTGCTGAATATCAATTGATAAGTGCTACTGCCTGTGTTCCTGTTCCCGATGATGTTCCTATGGAGGTTGCTGCACTAGTAGGATGCAGTGTTATGACTGGTGTCGGTGCTGTTGCGAATACCGCTCGTATTGAGGTGGGTGCTACTGTTGCCGTCGTTGGTTGTGGTGGTGTTGGTTTGAATGTAATCCAAGGTGCAATTGCTTCTGGAGCATCACGTGTCATCGCTGTGGATATGCTTGAAAACAAGCTAGCCTCAGCTCGTGAATTTGGTGCCACAGATGTGATAGATGCTTCAACGGGAGATCCTGTTGCAGCTGTACAAGAATTAGTTCCTGGTGGAGTAGATTATGCATTCGAAGCAATTGGTTTAACGGTAACTGCTGAGCAATGTTTTGAAATGATCAAACGCGGAGGAAGAGCCGTGATAGTTGGTATGTTGCCAGCTGCTTCAACGGTTACGCTTCCCGGCGTCGCTTTTCTTGGTGAAAAGGGCATGATTGGGTCATTCTATGGTTCTACACGACAGACTCATGATATGCCTTGGCTGATGGAACTTTACCGTCAGAAGCGTTTAAAAATTGATGAACTTATTTCGCGTCGTTATCAACTCGACGGTATAAACGAAGCTTTTGCTGCATTAAAAAATGGTGAAGTGAATCGTAGTGTGATTGTCTTTGACGATTAATTCCACTCAAGTAGAACTAAAAAAACCCTCATTATGAGGGTTTTTTTAGTTCTGTAGCGTTGCAACTACTATAATTTCAGGGACACCAGCCAAGGCTTTAGAAACAGGGCAATTTTCCTTGGCTTGTGTAACGAGCTCTTGGAAGGTTTTTTCATCTATTCCTGGTACATTTGCGTTACAAGTAAGCTCAATTTTTGTGATTGCTGGGCCATCCCCTAAGTGTACTGTTGCAGTTGTTTCAATACTGGTGGGGGTAATCTCGTTATTTGAGATTAATGCTGACAAAAACATTGAAAAGCAACCCGAATGTGCTGCACCAATTAATTCTTCAGGGTTAGTACCCTCTTCTTCTTCGAATCGACTGGCAAATGTGTAGGGACCTTTATAAGTTCCCGAGCCAATACTCATTTCACCATGTCCGTCTTTCAACGTTCCATTCCATGATGCGTTTGATTTTCGAATAGCCATAGTTAGACTCCATTTTGTAATTGATTTTTCTTTACAGCCGTCTGCTTATTTTACGTCTTAGACGATAAAATTGTTGAAGGCCGTTACAATCAATCTATGGTATCGCGACTTCCTTTAGAGGGTATACGTGTTTTAGATTTGACTTGGATCATTGCAGGACCAATCTGTACACGTATTCTTGGTGATTTCGGTGCAGATGTTATAAGAATTGAACATGAGCAAGCGATTGATCCAATTAGGATGGGGCTCCCAATCATTGGATCTACACCAAACCTTAACAATTCAGGATTTTTCAATTATATAAATCGTAACAAACGCAGCATGCTTCTTAATATTCGGCATCCAGAAGGTTCAGAAATTTTTTCCCAGCTTATTACTGAATCTGATGTTGTCGTGGAAAATTTCTCCAGTGGTGTCATGGAGTCTTGGGGGTTTGGATACGATCATCTTAAAGAACTTCGTGAAGATATAATCTATTGTTCAATTTCTGGCTTCGGCCATACTGGACCTGATAGCCATTACACTACGTGGGGTCCAACAGCTCAAGCACTGAGCGGACAAACTATAATGTCGGGACTTCCTGATTTGCCTCCTGCTGGTTGGGGTTTTTCTTTCATGGATCATACCGCTGGTTATTCAGCTGCGATTGCGATTCTTATGGCTCTTTATCACCGTGATTTAAATGGTGAGGGGCAGTACATAGATTTATCTCAAGTCGAAGCAGGTTCTGTACTTACGGGTTCAGCTGTACTTGATTACACAATCAACAACCGTTCATGGAAAAGGGTTGGTTTTCCACCTGGAAATCACTCTTGGGAACCTGAGGTTGCTCCGCACAATACGTATAGAACTCTTGAGCACAATGGTGATGATGATCGATGGATCGCCATTGCTTGCTTGAGTGATGGTGAATGGGAATCTTTAGCTCGTGTGATTAGTATGACTGACGATGATGCCGCTAGATGGGCTAGTGATTCACAATTTGATACAAATCAGGGCCGTTTACGTAATGAATCTATATTAGATAGGCATATTGAAGACTGGACTTCGTCGCGTGATGGATATGAATTGATGAAGCTTCTGCAAGCAACAGGTGTCAAAGCTGCCGTATGTCAAAAACCTGGTGACCGTGTCATACATGATCCGCAGTTAAAGCATCGTGGATGGTGGCAGACTCTTGTTCATCCTGAGTTAGGTGAATGTGTTTATGACGGTGTTGCCCCTCATCTAGAAAAAACACCTGGTTTGGTTCAAAAAGCTTCGCCATTATTTGGCGAACATACTGATGAGGTGATGGTAGATGTTTTAGGTTTGTCGAATCATCAAATTGCCGATCTTCGTGATCAAGGTGTTTTCATGTGAGTGGGCCAGTAGAGAACCTTAAGGTAATAGAACTTTGTGGCCCATTGGGTGAATATGCCTCGAAGCTACTTGCTGATATGGGTGCAGAAGTTATAAAAATTGAACTCCCGTCCGGATCGCCTTCTAGAGGCATAGGCCCTTTTGTTGACGATATTCCTGGTTTGGATCGTTCTCTGAATTTTTGGTATCACAATACAAATAAGAAGTCAGTAGTTCTTGACTATGTAAAGAACGATGAAGATAAAAGCTTATTAATCGATCTAATTCAGCAGGCTGATGTAGTTATCGAGGATCAATTTCCCGACAAACTTAATAGTTTAGGCTTGAATTATAAGCGGTTTTCTGGAGGAAATAATGGTCTTGTGTGGTGTGCTATTACGCCATATGGGCAGGACGGTCCTTGGGCACATTATGATGCATCGGATTTAACTGCTTTGGCCGGAGGTGGTCCGATGGCTATGAATGGATACAGCCCAGAAGATGTTTTGGATGCA
>CAWVTC010000053.1:0-10504 GCA_963933025.1 uncultured Dehalococcoidia bacterium
GTACTCTCTTAGATGGCCCTTTGATTGTTGGTCAGGAAATTCAGATTCAACCAGGTGGACTACAAGGACGTATACGTGGATTACAAAGACATGGATCAAATGTTGAGAGACTTGAACCAGGAACGAGAGCGGCTGTTAATTTGAGCGGGATCCGTGCTGAACAACTACGACGGGGAATGGTACTATCTGTTTCAGATACGCTAATCCCTGTTCACAGTATCGATGTTGTTATAAAGACCCCTCCTACTTTGAGACATCCCATTCAACATAATACGGTTTTGACCTTTTTATCTGCTACTTCAGAGTCTCAAGCAAAACTACGTCTTTTGAATAAGGATGTTTTGGAAGCAGGAGATTCTGCATTCGCACAGCTCGTTTTAGATGAACCGGTAGCTGTACTTGCCCGTGACCATTGTGTATTAAGAACCCCTAATGACACCGTCGCTGGAGGTCCAATTATCACTATTAACCCTCGTCGGCATCGGCGACATGATAACCATGTGATAGAAACCCTTCGTTATGCTTTGGAAGGAAGCGCAGAGGAGCGCTTAAATAGCGCACTTGATTCCAGGCCCTACGGAAAAGATGAAGTAGCTCTTTTGTTGGGAATTAGTAATAGTTCAGCTGTTTTGGTTACTAAAAATTGTATTGAGACTGCCGGAGTCAAGGAATACAAAGGTGTTCTCTATGGTTTGAACTGGATCGAAGATGCAGTCAATTTAGTTAAAAATGCTTTAGACACGTATTTTTTACAGAATCCATTGAAAGAAAGTTCGCCAAAAATTTATATACAAAGTGCTACGGGACTTTTAAGTAATCATATTGACTTCGTTGTTGATTATGCTTTGACTGCCGGTATCGTTGAGGTAGCTACTGGAAGTAGAAGTGGTGAGTTGATGTTCCCCGGTAGGGTTGTCTTTTTGACAGAGGAGCAAGAGAAAGAAATTGAGAAGTTCCTTATAATTTTGCGTGAAGGTTCTGTTAATCCCCCGACAGGCCTTTCCCTCGATGGTGATTTGATAAGTCGACTTATCGAAGAGGGGAGAATTACTGATACTGGTGCGGGGATTTATTATGATCGTCTTGTTTATGATGAGATCGAATGCCAAATCAAGGAATATATCACAGAAAATGGTTCAGCAAGCCTTGCTGAAGTTCGTGATTTATTAGGCGTTAGTCGTAAATATGCGCAGGCTTTGCTAGAGCACTTAGATGCTTTGCATATCACTAGACGCACAGGCGATGTACGCATTTTACGTTAAGTGATAATGACTAACTATTTTCATGTGTAGTTAGCGGGGCCTTATTCTGAAATCTCCGTAAAAATTTCGACAAATCTTTTTGTTCCCAAGCAACTAATATCTGTGCTGCCAGACCTATACTGCTATAAGTTCCTACGACAACACCTGAAAGCATTACTAAGAGGAATATATTGATCGTTGATCCTCCAATTAAAAACATGGCTATGATGGTCAATAAAGTTACGAAAGATGTATTGATAGAGCGTACTAAAGACTCTGTAAGACTAATGTCTATAACAGCGGGGAAAGGCATGTTTGGGTTTCTAGTTAGTACATCGCGTACTCGATCGAAGACGACTATTGAATCGTGAACGGAGAAGCCTATTACTGTGAGCATGGCAACGATAAAAGCAGTGTCTATTTCTGTTCCAGCAACCTTAGCCAATAATGAAAATAAGCCAAGTACAAATAATGCATCATGGATTAGTGCAATCACAGCACAAACACCAAAACGCCAAGAGTAACGAATTCCACGAAATGCGAAAGAAATATATATAAGAATAGCTAGAGCAGCTACTCCTACAGCAATACTTGCATCACGTGCAATTTCTTGAGAAACGGTTCCCGAAACCGTTGCATAATCTAATCTTGTGACAGTTCCAAATTCGTTTTCCATTACACGGATAATTGTATCTATTTCACCCGGTGGAATTGGCCCGACATCACCGGTTATTGGTGGAGATCCTTCTAGTTCACGTGTGCGGATCAGATAGGAGGAATCCCCGATCCCTTGAATTTGTGCTTCCTCATAGCCAATTTCTGTCAGAGTTTTGCGAATTTCAGATTGTTGAACTGGTTCACTAAATTCTAAAGTGAATGCAGAACCACCTGTGAATTCAATACCTGGATTAAGACGTGGCGGAACCAATAAAATTATTGCGGCTGAGATAAGTATTACGATGGAAAATCCCATCGTAAACCATCTACGTTTTGAGAATTGAAGCCACTGGCGTTGTTTGTTTTGTTTTTCGTTCATCGAAGTTGAAATATTAAAAAGTGAAAGTGTATTTCCAAGTCGACTGCCTACTAACATTCGTAAGAATGTTCTTGTGATGGTGATAGCCGAGAACATGCTGATGAGTACACCGATAGCTAATGTGATAGCAAATCCACGAACAAAGGATGCTCCGAATTGTTCACCAAACCAGAATAAAATAAAACATGTAATCAATGTTGAGATGTTAGAGTCACGAATAGATGGCCATGCTCTCTTAAAACCTATTTCGATAGCATTAGATAAGGGGCGTCCCTTACTGAGTTCTTCCCTTAGCCGTTCGAAAATTAAGATATTGGCGTCAACTGCCATTCCCACGGAAAGAATAAATGCAGCAATTCCTGATAGTGTAAGAGTTACTGGCCATAGTTTGAAAACTGCTAAAGTTATAGCTACATAAACTAGTAGGGCAGCTGAAGCAAGAACTCCAGGGAGTCGATAAGCAAGGATCATAAAAGCAAGTACTGCTAGTAAGCCAATCTCTGCTGCATTCACCGACTTTTTAACTGAGTCATCTCCTAAGGTCGCGCTGACCTCATTTGATTGAATTATTTTTAATGGAATTGGAAGCGCACCAGCATTCAATTGTTTTGATAATTCGGATGCAATTGTAAAACTTTCCAAACCGGTGATTACACCTGAGTCACTGATAACCCCTTGAATCACTGCGTTTGAAATTAGCTCTCCATCAAGAAAAATGACTATCCGACGACGTTGATCGTTGATATCAAATTGAAGCGCAGCTGTTGTGATGTGACGCATTAATTTGCTACCGGTTTCGGTCGTTTGAAAGACTACTTGGAAGGTGGTTCCTATCCGTTCGGCAAAAGTATTGTTTTTTAGATGCTCACCAGTCATCGCAAGACTTTGACCATCAACATTTCCTGTTGCAGGCTTCAAGTCTCCATTTTCATTAAAAACGAAGTACTCTAAAGAAGCAGTACGCCCAATTAGTCTTTCTGCTTCTTCAAGGCTGATTCCAGGTAACTGTACTTCTAGGCGATGATTGCTAGATAACGAAATTTGAGACTCTGAAACTCCAAATTCATTGATGCGACGTTCAATTACTGTCTTCACGACTTCAAGAGCAGAATTCAAATCTCCTTGGTAGTCAGCAGGCGGGCTTGCCTCGAGGACAAGGTGTGCTCCACCCTGGAGATCGAGCCCGAGACGGAGAGTTTCCCGTTCATATCCTCCAACTGAAAACCCTTTTCCTTGAGGCCAAAAATCGCCAGGTAAATATCTCGATGGCGTACTGGGCCACACAATTACTATGCAAAAGATGGTTAGTGCGATAATTCCTGTAAACAGTAAAACCGTTGATTTATTGCGCATAAATCTTAGTGAACCCCTTGCTGTTTCGAGGTTTTTTCAATTGCGTCCAAACTAGCTTTTTGGCTCTTTGACTTTTTGGATACTGGTTCGAGCGTTGTAAGTCTGCGTTCTATCGAATCTGTTGTTGCTCTAATTTGTACGTTTGGCGCGATCTCTAGCAAAATTTCTGTATTTCCTTCTAGCGGTGTCAGAATATCTTTGACTTCACCTATTATCCCCCCGGTTGTTACGATTTCATCGCCTATCTGCATTGCTTGCATTGCTCGTTTACGATTACGTTGTTGTTTTAAGACGGGCTGTAACAAAATAAAGTAGAAGGCCACCACTGCGAGGACAGTATAGAAAATTATGCTGAACATTACACCCATCGTTAACTCCTGAGCCGCTCTGCTTTTCTTCTGTATTAACTATAGCCGTAACTTCCCTTTTGCGCGTATTACTGGTAAATAGTCGATGCTTTTATCTGTTTATTCGCATAGTTTTAGTACCTGCGAAAAAAATTCGCAGTGACGATAATGTCTATCCAATGTTTGATATGGCCCCTTAGTTGCGATTCCGTCGGCTAATTGAACAAGTAATATTGGCAGTGTCCAGCCACCTATGTCTCGTTTAAAGCTCTCGATAGCTTGTTTGTTTGGAGGCCAAGATCTCGCAAGTAATCCTGCTCGCAAGTGGTAACGAATTAATAGCCCTACAAACTGTATTGCATTTTTCCCTAGACCTATTTTTTCTAAACGTGGATAAATTAATTTAGAGCCCTGTATCCCATGTTTAGGAAATACTATTTTTCCATTTTTTGTCGTTGCAGAGGTGGGTTTTCCAACATCATGTAGAAGACATCCAAGACGTAATAAAGTTCTAATTGGTACTTCATCGATTCTTTTTTCTAGAACAACGATCGTAAATTCCCAATTTACAAATTTACGAAAAATTTCACCCCATTCATTATGTTGTAATAGCCGATCAAAAGCCCCTACTGTACAGAGGTTATGATCTAGTACGTTATAGTAGTGAAGTGTTGGTTGAACAAAGTCCCTTCCCGCTTCTAATTCGGGAAGAATAGTTGTAAGTGTGCCTACCTCGTCCATTTTTCGCAAAGAGATTTCTGCATAATCTGAACTCAAGGCTCGAAACAATTGTTTGTTCAAGGAATTATTAATGTTAGGCCCGTGGATGTGCTTTGTCGTATTGTTCCCGTAAATGTTCATTGGTTAATTGTGTGTAGATCTGTGTGGTTTGTAAGCTTGCGTGACCTAGTGTTTCTTGTAATTCCCGTAGGTTTCGACCGCCGCTCAACTGATGGGTAGCATAGCTATGGCGTAGCATATGCGGGGTCACAGTGAATCCTATGCCAGCCTGCTGTCCATATTGCCTGACGATCAACCAAAACCCTTGACGAGTTAAGCGCGTTCCCCTGCGATTTAGAAAAAGCGCGTGCTCAGCATTTCCTTTGTTAGTCTTTTCAAATTTTGGACGTACCTCTGCAAGGTATCGGGTTAAATCCTCTATGGATGATGGCTCAAGCGTAAGGACTCGCTCCTTATCACCCTTGCCAATCGTACGTAATGTCACCGGTATACTATCAATTGCTACATCTTCTAGGTTTAGTGAAACTAGCTCTGATGCCCTCAGGCCGGTTCCATAGGCTAATGAGAGCATTGATTTGTCGCGTAAAGATTCCGGTGTGTTTTTTCGTGATGGTTGCTCTAGTAAATCGTCGATCGCTTCTACGGAAAGAACTTTCGGTAAACCTTTGCTCATTTTAGGAGCATGAAGTCCATCTACAAGATCTTTTGATAAGTGACCCTCCCCCACCAGGAACTTTATGAATGCTCGTGCAACAACTGTTTTTCGGGCAAGCGTAGCTTCTTTGTAATTAAGGCTTCGTAAGTGGACTAGGTATTCTTGGATTTTTGGTTTAGTAATTTGTTCAGATAGCGTTTCAGCTTGAACAGAAGAACCGCTTTTAAGGAACTGTTTTAGCTGATTCAGGTCAGCTGTGTAAGCTTCCATTGTGTTGTTTGATGCGAGTTTTTCTTCTTTTAAGAAATCTAAGTATTTTTCAATAAAGTTATTAATCATGAATAAAACCACCTTATTTAGGTGCAAATCGTATCTGTTATGTTTGCTTGGGTCTAGCTATTTTTCAGTTAATCTAATCCAGCGTCTTTTTCCAACACGAAGTACAGTCCCTGGTTTCGCCATGAGTGCTTCATCATAAATAGGCGTTCCATCAATTGAAATTGCCCCTTGCGAAAACAGACGTTTTGCTTCACGTCTAGAACCAACTAATTTTGATGAGATTAGAATGCTGCTCAGTGAATCATTATTGGCTATAGGAAATTCTGGAATTTCGTCAGGTTGTTTTCCCTGTTGAACCGTTTGTTTAAAGTGGTTAGCTGCTTTTTCAGCAGCTTGTGTGTCATGGAGTTCTTCAACTATTGTGAACGCGAGTTTCCATTTTTCTTCCATGGGATTAGCCCCATCTAAGGATAATTCTTGGATCGTACTATCGACCTCTTTCCGATCACGATTTGTTGCTAGCATCAGATAAGTGGGGATAGCTTCATCAGGTATCGACATTACTTTTCCAAATTGTTCAGAGGGGTCATCATCTAAACCGATAAAGTTACCCATTGTTTTTGACATGCGGGCTTTGCCATCTAGGCCTACCAAGATTGGCATTGTGATTGGAACATGTTTTCTTTGACCCCTTAAGGCCTGAATTTTTCTTCCTGCCATTAAATTAAATAACTGTTCAGTGCCACCTACTTGTACATCACAATCAAGGGCCATGGCATCGTAACCTTGCATTAGTGAGTATAGAAATTCATGTAAATAAATAGCATCTTGGTTAGTTTGCCGTTTTTTGAAGTTATCACGGGAGAGCATTTCTGCTACCGTGAACTCTGCTAATAGTTCGATTAGTTCATCAAGCTTGAGTAGATTTAACCATTCGGAGTTATGACGTAGGTCGGTTTTTTCTGGGTGCAAAAATTTAGTTGCTTGGGAAAAATAGGCCTCTTCATTTCGTTGGATATCTGTTGGTGTTAATTGTGGGCGCAATTTATTTTTATCTGAAGGATCACCAATTAGTGCGGTGGAGTCGCCTATTAAAAAAGTGATAGAGTGTCCGAAATGTTGAAATTGAGACAGTTTCCTTAATGGAACTGCGTGCCCTAGGGTAAGTGAACTTGCAGTGGGATCTATTCCAAGATAAACCTTTAAAGGTTTATCTTGTGCTAATAACTTTTCTAATTCTGTGGAAAATGTTTTGTAGAGACCATCATCGCCATAATCGACACCGCTCATGAGGACATAGAGCTGTTCTTCAACGGAGGCCATTTTTCTAGTCATTTGTGATATCCCGTATGCGTGCTACATCTTCAGCAATTTGTGTTCGTAACATGTTAAGGTCTTCGAATGTTTTTTCACCACGAATTCTAGTAATTAATTCTATTTCCATACGCTTATCATAGAGATTTCCATCATAATCTAGGAGATGTGTTTCTATGGATAAATGGCCTTCATCAAATGTCGGACGCTTCCCAATATTGGTTGCACCATAGTAGGTGGTTTTATCACCTTGGAGAAAAGCACGTGTTGCGTAGACGCCTAATGCTGGAAGGGAACGGTTTGCAGCAACGGAGATATTGGCAGTTGGATACCCAAGTGTTCGTCCGCGTTCATACCCATGAACGACTGGGCCTGCTAAGCGATAGTATCTGCCAAGCAAAATCTTTACTTCTTCCATTAATCCTTCGTCCAAAGCCTTCCTAATTCTTGTTGATGAACAACGTTCATCACTAACCAAGAAGGGTTTGATTGTAATTGTTTCAAAGCCAATTTTTTTACCAAGAGTCTCCATACGATCAACCGTATCTTGTGGGGCTCCACGCCCAAATGCCGCATCTGGGCCCAATACTAGCAGGCGCATCCCCAGTGTTTTGTAGAGTTCTTCTGCTAATTCTTCCGCTGTCATTTCTGCAAGTTCGGAAGTAAATGTTAGTGGGGCTACCCACTTTGCCCCGTGTTCTTTTAACAATGTGATGCGCTCTTCAAGTGATGTAAGGTAACGAGCGGTTATCTCGGGCTTTAAGACTGTAATTGGGTGTGGGTGCAATGTGATCACGCCTGGTTCTAGTCCCTTAACCTGTGCTTCATTACAGAGACACTTTAACAAAGCCTGATGTCCGAGGTGTACGCCATCAAGGACACCAATAGTTACTGCTGTATTTGTTTTGGATTTAAATGCTTCCAATTGCATGCGAATCAAATGTGTTACAGACATAGTTTCCTCTAAATCTTTCCACTCCATCTCATCTTCTCTTGCAACGGATGTGTAATCTAGTCGGTATGGTTATCTGTATTGCGATCTTGATTTGGGCTGGAATCATTTTTGGACTCTCTGCTATTCCAAATCCGCCGAATTTAGGTTCTTCTATTACCTTCTCGATAGTTGTACACATTGTTGAGTACGCTACACTTACTTTTCTTGTTGTGGTTGCTCTTTATCGGACCAATCACTTTTCTAAGTTAATTATTTTATTCGGGATCTCTTTAATTTCAGTGTCTTTATATGCTGTCAGTGATGAATTTCATCAAAGTTTTGTTCCTGGACGAGAAGCTACTATCCAAGATTTTATTTTTGACTTATTAGGGATTGGCCTCGGTATGGTCATTTGGAAGTTTGGCCTTTTCATAAAAGTTAGGTTTACTCGATAGGAAGTGCAGCAATTCTGATATCGCCAAAACGTTTTTCTTGTAGAACTTCACAAGCGCCAAGTTTTAGCAATTCTAGTAAGGCTAAGAACGTCATTACAATTTCAAGGCGTGTAAGGCATTGTTCGAGTGTGGTACGAAATGACAATTGCGGCTGTTCGGTTAATTGTAATTTGAGCCAGTCTATCTGTGCCGCTAATGTAACTGTTCGTCTTTCAACAATAGATTCTGGTCTTTCTTTTTTTGGTCTTGATAGAACAGTAGCCATAATTTCTGTTAAGACAGACATGGTGATATCGGTTAAACCTGCAGGAGGTACAACTGTTTCGGTAGGTCCACCTTTTGGATAAGCTCGTAGGCCTGCTGTTTGCCGTTCGCCTAGCTCAATTGCAACTGATTGGTAGCGCTGATATTCACGTAACATTACTACGAGATCAAAGCCATCAGGTGCAGATTCCTCTTCAAAATAATCTTCTTCGATTGAGATATTATGTTCAGGCAATAAAGCAAAAGATTTCATTTGAATTAGACGTGCGCCGATAGAAACAAATTCTGCTAGCTCACGGGCATCTGTAATTTCTCTAGCATGAACCGCTTGTAAGTATTGGTCAGCTACTTGGAGGAGTGAAATCTCGGTTATGTCTAGGTCTTGTCTTTGCAATAATCTCAGTAATAAATCAAGTGGTCCTTCAAATAGAGGCAACTGAATTTGAATTGCTTCAGGATTTGATTCTGGTTGTGTCCTGTTAGCACACATTTTTTACTTTTCCCGTCCTAATTCAGGACGTAAGGATTGTGCTTTACCTAGGTAGATATGCTGGATTTCCTCAGGCGCTTGGTTTGTATTCAGGTGTAACATCACACGAATAACCATTGGTAAGCTTCCGGGTACATCCATTTCATTTCCGCACATAAGAGGTACACTTGTCCACCCTAATTGCCTTGCAGCAACTGCTGGAAATTCAGCATTGAGATCGGTAGTAGTTGTAAAAAAGGCTGATGCGATGTCTTCCTTGCTAATTCCATTAGATACGATCATCTCTTCGAGAAGCTCTTTGGTCGCGAGTAGAATCGCTTCCTGGGAATTTTTCGAAGTTGTAATAGCACCGCGAACACCACGCACCGGCATCGCGCCATCTCCTTTATAGGCTCTTATTAGTTAGTAACAGAATTGATTGTTTGCCCTTTGCATAATGTTATGGGCTCCCATTCTCTGCTGTTACGTGGCTAACAAACTCCCTTACCTGCTGCGCAACATTATCCCCGCCCGCAGCATCAATAACCGAGATTATAGCAGAGCCCATCACCACGGCATCTGCTATTTTCCCAACTGATGCAAACTGTGATTGTGTGGAGATTCCAAAACCAACTGCTAGTGGGAGATTTGTCTTTCTTCTAACACGTTTTATAAACGTTTCTAAATTGAGGGGGAGGCTTGCCCTTTCACCTGTGGTGCCAGTTACGCTTACACAATATAGAAAGGTATCTGCACTTTCAGATATATGTTCTATTCTGCTATCTATAGTTGTGGGAGATACTAATGGAACAAATGACATTTCCTGTTGTTTGCAGGTTTGTATAAAGTTTGCTGATTCTTCCGGCGGTAGATCAACCACGATAAAGCCATCGGCACCCTTCCGTGCTGCATCCTTGATTGCTCTTTGATCTCCGTAGGCATGAAAAGGATTTGCATAACCCATTAGCAAGACAGGAATTTTTAGTCCGCGATCCCGTGCTTCTTCCACAAAGTTGAGGCAATCGGGAAACGTGGTACCAGCTGTGAGAGATATCTCATTGGCTTTTTGGATAGTAGTTCCATCTGCGAGCGGATCTGTAAAAGGTATTCCTAATTCAATTGCATCGGCCCCACCTTCCTCTAAGGCTAGCAGCAAATTAACGGTTTCTTTGGGATGAGGATAGCCCGCGGTTAAATAAGGCATAAATAATGTGTAATTGGCTTCGCGAGCGGATATAAATTTTTGTGTGATGCGATCTCTCACTTGCTATCCTCTAGTTACTAGTAGTGTAAAGCTTGTTGCGTTAAATAAGGCATGGAAAATAATGCTCTCTACTAAACGACCTCTTCTCCAGAAAAGCCACGCAAGCACAATGCCGATGATGAAGAATGGAATTAGGCTGCCAATATCTAAGT
>CAWVTC010000054.1:0-10387 GCA_963933025.1 uncultured Dehalococcoidia bacterium
GACAATATCTTTAGGAGATACACTCTCCCGGTCTGCACTGACTGTAATTGGGGTGCCATGGCAGTCTGAACCGGACACCATAAGTACTTCATTACCGATAAGTCTCTGATAACGTGCAAAGATGTCTGCAGGCAGATATGCTCCCGCTATCTGACCAACATGGAGTAGGTAATTTGCATATGGCCAAGCGACTGCAACTAGAATCCGTTCGGACAAGAATCCCTCTGATTTGGGGCGTAATAACTAGATTCTAACATAGCTGATCTATATTCCCTACTAGGCCTGATTGTTCTCTGGCCACAAAGAGTATGCTAGTGCCCTCTCAATATTAAAGCGACGTGCTGCCTCTGATGCAGCACCTGACCGCTTTGCACCTGCGCGATGCATTTCTCGCATGTACTCAGAAGCATCTTGTTCTAAGTGTTTTATTACAGGATATTTTTCACAATTGACTACGATGGTGCATTCTCCACGAAGTTTTTTAAGCTGTTTTGACAAAACAGAAGCCTTGTCTCGAATAGTTTCCTCATGAATTTTTGTGATTTCGCGACAGATTACTGCTTCGGGATCATCAAGCCAGTCTGCTATTTCTAGCAGTGTTCTTATCAATCTAACTGGGCTTTCGTAAATGACTAACATTTTTGCTGTTTGAGCTGTTTTTTTTAATAGAGTTAGTCGAGCATTCTTTTTTCTTGGCAAAAATCCAAGAAAATGGGTATCACCACTAAAGCCAGAAATCGAGATTGCTGCAGCAAGCGCTGAGGGTCCTGGGATTGCGTATACTGGGACATTCTCTTTATGCGCTGCTTCAACTATTCGAGAGCCAGGGTCTGATATTGCAGGTGTTCCTGCATCAGATGTAAGTACTGCAATTCCTGTTTGCGCAATGGCCAAGATTTCTGGGATTTTTTTTGATGTGTTGTGTTCTGTAACGTGCATTAGTTGGTTTGTCGGAACTTCAACACCTAGCTGCCTAAACATTTGCGTATTTTCTACGGCGATCAGGTTAGCTTGGCTTAGGAGTGACACAGCTCTTGGTGCAAGGTCGCCAAGATTTCCAATCGGAGTTGCGACTATATATAAGCCAGTTTGGAATTTACTTTGCGCCATCTCTAGATCCTTTGCTTCACAAAACAATGCTCTTTTCTGAAAATTTTGTAAAATTACATGCTTAATGTTGACCTGTTCGCATCTGGCCTTCACACTCAATGTAGTGGTATTTTTCGGGTTGTACTTCTCGTTATGCCTTCATAGATTAGCTGGCTGAAGGAGACAGGATAAATGGCTGTTCCTAAGTTAAAAGAGCTTCGTCATGCGTATGGTTTTGATGATGTCGCCATCGTCCCTGGTGATGTCACCTTGAATCCTGAATTGGTAGGGGTCGGCTTAGACTTAGGTGATCACCATTTTGAGATACCTTTTCTTGCTGCTGCTATGGATGCAGTGGTAGATCCTGCATTCGCTATAGAAATGCACAATGCAGGCGGTTTAGCTGTATTAAATATAGAGGGCGTATGGTCTCGTTTCGATGATCCTGTCCCGATTCTTCAGGAAGTTGCTTCAGGGAATCGCGAAGAGGCGACGGCTACTCTACAAAAGGCTTTTATGAGTCCAATCCGTGAAGATTTGATTGGCAAACGAATTCAACAAATTAAAGAAGGTGGAGCTGTTGCAGCTGTTTCCGTAACACCTAGATATACAAAAGAATTTGCTTCTGTTATTCAAGAGTCGGGCGCTGACTTTTTGGTTGTACAAAGTACCGTAACCACCGCTCGTCATGAATCAACGAGTATAGAAGGGTTAAGATTTGAGCAATTACTGCAGGAGATTAACATCCCAGTAATCGTTGGGAATACTGTTGGTTATAACGCTACTCTCGAAGTGATGCGTACCGGTGTAGCTGGTGTACTTGTTGGTGTTGGTCCCGGTGCAGGTTGCACTAGTCGTGAAGTTCTTGGCGTGGGGGTTCCGCAGGTTACCGCTACTATTAATTGTGCTGCTGCTCGAGATGCTTATTTTGCGGAAGCTGGGAGATATGTTCCCATAATTACTGATGGAGGGATTCGTACTGGTGGAGATGTATGTAAATCTTTTGTTGCGGGAGCAGATGCAGTTATGATGGGCTCGCCTTTTGCAGCAACTACTGAGGCACCAGGGCGTGGATATCATTGGGGTATGGCCACACCGCATGCAGATTTACCTCGTGGTACGCGTATTGCTGTAGGTGTTCGGACTACTCTGGAAAAAACTCTTTTTGGGCCTACTAGTCGGACCGATGGAACCGAAAATTTAGTAGGTGCTTTGAAAACTGCTATGGGAATGTGTGGGGCGCGTACTATTCGTGAATTTCAGCAAGCCGAGATGGTTATAGCTCCTTCGATTAAAACTGAAGGAAAAATTTATCAATTTGAGCAATCAGATACATAGAATTTTCATCGTAGTAGTGTTTTTTGTGTTTGCCACTTCCATGGTAGTTTCGAGTGCCCAGGCTGTTTATGCATATGAGGACTCGTGTGAAACTTTAGATCTTGAAAATTTATATCAATCTGTGCGTGCCTATGATGTTATCGCTATTGTTAAGGTCGGTAATTTTTTGGAAACCACACCTGAAAGTGTGGAATTGAATGTTGAAGCTTATTTAAAAGGTCCTCCGAATGTACATATTTTGGTACCTGTACTTAGCAATGATCATTGTGCAGCTGAGCTTCATGCAGGTGCTCGTATGCTGGTGGCATTAAAAGGCCTTCCTGGAGTCAATATTTTGTGGCCTTCCTACGGATCTGTTTTTTTTCTTGAAAATGGATCTGTTTTTAATGAAGATGGCTTAAATATAGGTGTTGCGGAAGCTGATTTAATAAAGGATGTTCGTGCGGTTACCGGACAGTTTGCAGTTCCTGCAAATAGTTTAAATGATGCGGCGTCTTTAGATTTGGTGTCCGTTATAATTCCAGTACTTATTGTAGCCGTATGTATTTTAGGGATCGGGTTAATACTCCAAAGAATTTGGCAAAGAATTGACCCAGAGTAATTTTTTATTAGTACTATTGTTTCCAACGTCCTAGTACAACTCGTTCGATTCCTGCTAAGTCATGATTGATTTCAACACTTGCTCCATAACTTTCCAATAAACCCGAAATAGCTTGTGCTTGACCAAAACCTATTTCTAATGCGAGTACCCGCGGCTTTAATCTTTTGTTGCAGTCATTTGCCAGACGTTCAATCAGTTCAGTTCCTGTTCCTCCTCCATCTAATGCTTCTAGTGGTTCCCATTTTTTTATTTCTGCTGGCAAGTTGTCGATTTCATGCGTAGGAATGTAAGGCAGGTTCGCTACAACTATATCGGCATTTGCAATTGAAGTAGCTAAATAAGATTTAACTAGAGGAATATCTACCTTATGACGCAAAGTATTCTCATAAGCTTGTTTAAGGGCTGCTGAGCTTACATCCGTTGCAACGAGATTGTTTTTTGGTATATGGATGGCAAGAGCAATCGCAATGCATCCGCTCCCGGTACCGATTTCTATTACAGTATCGTTTTCGTTAATCTCTTCTTTTACTAGTTCTACTAACAGTTCGGTTTCAGGCCTGGGGATCAGTACTCCTGGACTTACCTTGAATTCCAATCCGTAAAATTCTCGCATACCGAGAATGTAAGCTGTAGGCTCATTTTGTAACCTTCGTTGTCCAAATTCCTTTAAAGTATTTAAGTGTTTTGCAGGTAGTATGGCGCCTGCATAGAACTGACTTCGAGTTAATTTCCCCGCATATCTTGTTAGAAGTTCAGATTCGAATGCAGGATCTTGAATTCCAGCTGTAGTTAGTTTTTCCTGGAGACTTTTTGCTGCTTCTTGTGCCTTCACTCGTTTAATCGTTCTGCTTCAGCCGCAGAGGCCACCGCATCAATAATATCATCTATATCCCCATCTAATCTGTCAGGGATATTGTGCACAGTTAATGCAATTCGATGATCTGTAATACGATCTTGCGGAAAATTGTATGTACGTATTTTTTCTGAACGACTTCCGCTCCCTACTTGTAGTTTGCGCTCTGCGGACTCCTCTTTTTCTTGCTTTTCTTGTTTCACTGAAAGTAATCGTGCTCGTAATACTGACATCGCTTTCACTCGGTTTTTCAATTGTGACCGTTCATCCTGACATATCGCTACTTGACCTGTAGGTATATGAGTTATGCGTACAGCTGAAGCTACCTTGTTTACATTCTGTCCACCCGCACCTGAAGCATGATAGATATCAATTCGTAAATCTTTCTCATCAATTGCTATATCTACTTCTTCTGCTTCTGGAAGCACAGCAACTGTTGCTGTAGAAGTGTGTATGCGGCCTTGTGTTTCTGTTTCAGGTACTCGTTGTACTCTATGTACACCACTTTCGTATTTCAAGCGTGAAAAAGCTCCTTTGCCATCTACTGAGAAGGTAACTTCCTTGATTCCTCCCATTTCCGCATCTGAAATATGAATGATAGATGTTTTCCAATTTTGACGCTCACTATACCGGACATATAAGCGATATAAGTTTAATGCGAAGAGCGCTG
Organism: uncultured Dehalococcoidia bacterium; assembly: GCA_963933025.1. Taxonomy (GTDB): domain Bacteria; phylum Chloroflexota; class Dehalococcoidia; order Tepidiformales; family Tepidiformaceae; genus JAKUNN01. The sequence continues at coordinate 4,552 of CAWVTC010000054.1, forward strand.
CCTCCTGTCCGCCAGTCCCTGCACGTATTTCTACAATTACATTGTGATCGTCACGGGGATCTTTTGGCAATAACGCCCTTAGAATTGCTTTTTCAATATTCTCTAGTTCTTTTTGAGTCTCTCCAATTTCTATTTCTGCTAATTCTTTTAATTCCTGGTCTTTTTCAATTAATATTTTTTGTGCATCTGCTAAAGAGTGTGCATGACTTTCATACTTTGACATCAGATCTACTACAGGTGCAATTACAGTTCTTTCACGTAGTAACTGTGCCATTTGTTCATAATTGGTAGCGACTTCTGGATCCCCCATTTGCTCCGTGAGCACATCATATTGGGAGCGTAATGTTTCTAATTTTGTGCGGATCACTTCATTCATTAGTGCTGAACTCTTGGGTGAGCATATCGTTTTTATGATTCAGTAGTTTGATAATTTCAGAGGGTATTGTATTAAGCGGTGCTTCTACTTGAGCCTGATCTGTTCGCATTGATTTTATGATTGCAGTACCACGTGACATTTCTTCTTCTCCAATAATTATTGTAATTTGCACACCAGATGTATTAGCTTTGCGTAATTGTGCTTTTAACGATCGTGTGGATTCACCAATAACAGTAGATAGTTTGTTTTTCCGTAAAGCTGATGCAAGTCTAATACTTTCTTTCCCTGCTTCTGTGCCAAGGTGTGCAATGTATATGGTTACATTATTGGCTGGCACAAGAATTTTTTCTTGGCGTTGCATTTCAAGAATTATTCGTTCAAACCCCGCTGCAAAACCGACGGCTGGGGTAGATGGACCACCAAGATTTTTCATGAGCCCATCATATCTTCCTCCAGCCCCAATCGTGTTTTGTGCTCGGTTATCTCCCTGTGGAACAAATTCGAATACGGTTCGATTGTAATAATCGAGTCCTCGAACAAGTAAGGGGTCAATTGTAAAAGGTATAGCAGCTGTAGTTAAGGATTCTTTTACGGTTTCAAAATGCTTGGCAGCATCTTCGCTTAATCGGTCAATTAGCTTAGGAGCTTTTTCTTTAAAAGCGAGGTCTCGTTCGTCTTTGCTATCTAATAAACGTAGAGGATTGGTTTGCAATCGTCGTTGACTATCTTCTGATAGTGAATCTGATAAAGGTTGGTAATATGCCAAAAGATCGTCAATATAGTTTTTACGTGTTGCAAGGTCATCAATGCTACTTAAGCGGATTTCAATCCCTGTTAGCCCTAAATGTTCATAAAACCCCCATAAAAGTTCGATTAATTCTGCATCTGTGTAGGGATCTCCTGATCCTAATACTTCGCAGTCGAATTGTGTAAATTGACGTAATCGTCCTTGTTGGGGTCTGTCGTATCGAAACATGGGTGCTGTTGTGTAAAGACGTACAGGTTGTGGTTGGCTGCCCATTCCATTTTCAAGGTATGCGCGGCAGAGCGCAGGTGTTGCCTCAGGCGTAAGTGCGAGAAAGTCACCACCTCTATCAGCAAATGAGTACATTTCCTTTTCGATGATATCAGTTGTGTCTCCGGTTCCTTTTTCAAAGAGGGCTGCGTCTTCAAAGATTGGTGTGTCGATTCGGGAATAGCCGAATAGTTGAGTAATTTCTTGGATGGCTTTGTGGATTGCAATCCAATAAGGCTGCATAGCAGGAAGTACATCTTCGGTACCACGTGGTTTTTGAAATTGTTTGCTCATCGTTTAAAACTACTTCCTAAAGTACAATATAGTCTTCTAAAGTGATGCAGAATAAGATTCTCCATTCTAATTATAACTCGGCTTCCTTACCTGAGATTGAGGAAGTCTTGGCAGATGCTGCTTTGTACCTGCCACAGCAACATATGCCTGAAATTCGCAGTGCTTACGAATTTGCTTATGGGCATCATAAGGGTCAATTGCGTGAGTCAGGAGATCCTTATATTACTCATCCACTTGCGGTTGCACAGATTGTTGTCGGACTCCAATTAGATCATTCTGCTATTTCTGCCGCACTTTTACATGATGTTCAAGAAGATTGTGATGTGTCTAATAAAGAGATAGCTGATCGTTTTGGTGATGATATTGCCAGTTTAGTAGAGGGGCTTACTAAATTAGATAACTTACCTGCACATTTTGGTGATAATCCGGATTCACAAAACGCTATACAAGCACAAAATTATCGAAAAATTTTTTTAGCGATGGCTGAAGATATACGTGTGGTACTTGTAAAATTATGTGATCGACTTCATAACATGCGTACTTTAGAACCACTAGCTCCTGAAAAGCAGTTACGTATTGCTCGAGAAACAATGGAAATTTATGCTCCTCTTGCAAACAGATTAGGTATTTGGCAATTGAAATGGGAGTTGGAAGATCTTGCTTTCCGTTATCTGAATCCTGAAAGGTATAGTGAAATTGCAGATAGACTAGAACTTACACGGGATGCACGTGAAAAATACATAGATGAATGTGCTAATGTCCTTACTACTCACTTAGAAAGAGATAAGGTTCAGGCTGTTGTTAGCGGACGTGCAAAACATATATTTTCAGTGTATGAGAAGCTTGAGCGATATGATCAAGATGCTAAATCGTTCAATGATATTTACGACATATTGGCTCTACGTGTAATTGCTTCAACTGTTGCAGATTGTTACCAGGTTCTTGGAATAGTTCATTCAGTATGGAGGCCATTGCCCGGGCAATTTGATGATTATATTGCTAGTCCTACCGATCGTATGTACCAGTCATTGCATACCACCGTTGTTACAGAATTTGGGCGGCCTCTCGAGATTCAAATTCGAACTGATGAAATGCATCGTGTTGCTGAATATGGTGTTGCTGCTCACTGGAGATATAAAGAGGGTGATGGGGAAAAAACAAATGATGAGGATCGAATTTCGTGGTTGCGGCAACTTCTGGAGTGGCAACGTGATTTTGCAGGAGATGAAGATTTTGTTGAGTCTGTAAAGACAGATATTTTTGATGACCAAGTTTTTGTTTTTACTCCTAAAGGGGATGTAATTGATTTGCCTGTTGGAGCTACACCGTTAGATTTTGCATACAGAATTCATACAGACTTGGGGCACCAGACTGTAGGAGCGAAAGTAAACGCGAAAATGATTGCGTTGAGCACCGAATTGCAAAATGGTGATGTTGTAGAAATTATGCGAAGCCGATCGAGCAGAGGGCCCTCGAGGGACTGGCTTAGTGAGCATCTGGATTATCTCCATACGTCACATGCAAGACAAAAGGTACGCCAATGGTTCCGGAAGCAGGAGCGTGTTGAAAGTATTGTACGTGGTCGTGAAGCGCTTGAGAGAGAGATGCGAAGACTGTCGATCGATCTTTTGGATCATAGGGAGAATTTGCTTCGAATATATAAAGGTCGTTCATGGGAAGATCTTTTGGCTGCGATTGGTTATGGCGATATAAGTGTGGAATCAGTTTCACATAAAATTATGTTACTAGTTCATGAAATTGAAGAAAAAGATGGCACTAATTGGGTTCCATCTCCTGCCAAGATGCTACCTAGTGGTGATGCAGGTGCCCATAATTTGCGAGTTCTTGGGCAAGAGGGGTTGGAAACAAGAATTGCTTCTTGCTGTAACCCTGTTCCAGGAGACCAAGTTCTTGGTTACATTACCCGAGGTCGCGGGATTTCTGTCCATCGCAGTGATTGTGGCAACATATATAGTGCGTTGGGGCGTGAACGGGAAAGGCTCATTGATGTCCAATGGGGTGCTCCAGATGATCATCAATTGTATCGGTCTTTAATTCTCATTGAAGGCTGGGATCGTGTCGGTTTGCTTCGTGACATAAGTACGATGGTGGCTGCAGAAAATATTAATATGGTAGATGTTACTACTGATGCCCATGGTGACGGAACTGTAACAATTTTTGCTACGCTTCAAACTACTGGTTTGCCACAACTGGCACGTTTATTGCAGCGCTTGGAAACGATCGGTGCAATAAGAAATGTTAAAAGGTTTAAAGGTGGATAGCATGAGTATTCAGCGAATAGTTTTTGATTTCTGTGATTCAAAACTCACTGGATGAACGTAATCCAATTACAAAACGCTGTGTGGGTGTTTGCTTTTTATGTGAGAGATTCCGAAAAAAATTTGCGAATGTTTTAAGTATTACGAGGCTAGAGGAACCTACGAAGAATATCGTAAAGGCGATTGTTAAAGTGTTCATTGTTTCTCCTATATGTAGGAAAAGACTATAGAACAAAAGTTCTATAGTCAAACAAATGTTCTAATTTTGAAAATGCTTCTTATAATAATTGTTTTCTGACATGTTTATCTCTAAGCGATACAATACGTCCGCGCATTGCGTAGATTATTTTGAAGGAGTAAGTCTTATGGCCCCACCTAATGTTCTTCTTGTTACAAAAGGTCACCCTTTCCAGAGGGATCCCTTTTTTCAGATGTGGGATGCCCTCCAGAGTGAGGGTCTTTTAACATGGACTCATGTTGAGCAACCAGCTGCACAGCTTTTCTTCCATCCTGAAATTAGCGAACCCTATGATGTGATTGTGGACTATTCGATGCCTGGGGTGTTTGGCGTTGGGGGAAACCCAGATCCGCCTCAGGAGTTCAAAGATAATTTTCTAGCAATGCTTGAATTAGGTAAGCCTATGATTATGATTCACCACAATCTTTGCTCATGGCCTGGGTGGGAAGAATACGCTGAGATTGTCGGTGGGAGATTTCATTACCACCCTGGTTCTTTGAGAGGTGTCGACTATCCTGATTCTGGATGGCTTCTCGCTGTGGAGCATAATGTTTCGGTTGTTGATCCTGAGCATCCAGTCACACAGGGTATTGAAGATGGTTTTGCGATTCAGGATGAACTTTATCTTGCTCCGGTTTTCGAAGAAGATGTTTTGCCACTACTCCGAAGTGATTGGGATTTTAATTATCGAAACTTTTTTTCTGCCGTTGAAGTGGTTGATAATGGGCGTATGTATTCACGTGGTGATTGGACGCATCCTCCAACCTCTAATTTAATTGCGTGGGCAAAAAATTATGCAAATAGTCCAATTGTCTATATTGAGCCAGGTGATGTTCCAACATCATATAATAACCCTAACTATCGAAAATTAATTGGTAATGCCGTGTCTTGGGTGACTACAGATGATGCTTCTTCCTGGGCACGTGATCGAAATTCGGCAAAGGTTTAGGAGTTTATTATGTCTGAAAAAAATATAGTTCTTGATTCGATAGCGAAATTTTCTTGTGCCCCTCAATGTACTCCTGATGCAGATGGTAAGTGCGTAAATTGTGGTAAGAGATCTACGCCACATGTTGCCTGCTTATTTTGTGAAAAAGATGGAGTAGAACGTTATGGGGGAGTATGTGATGAGATGGTTATTACTAATGGGCATGTTGAAGTAACGGGACCTCTCTGTGGCAATTGCCATGTAGTCGTTTATGATGACTTGCGTGAAAGTGGCGGTTGGAGTGTTGTACGGCATGCAGGCTAGTTCTTAGAGTTTTTCTCGACTCCGTTTGATGTCATTCGCCCCAAAGGATGCTAGCCTCTAGCATTACCTTAGTTGTGGCCCTGTGGTGTAGCGGTTAACATGCCACCCTGTCAAGGTGGAGATCGGCGGTTCGAATCCGCTCAGGGTCGCCATTTATCACGTTCGGAGAATTCTATGTCTGGTGTTGATGATCATGAAACGGTTTCGATTTATCCTTTTAGTGAACAGCAAATCGATGAGTTGATGACGAAAGCAGGTGAGTGTACTTTCAATTGGGGTACTAAGGATGGATGGCCCGTAGGTGTCATAATGTCTTTTCTCTGGAAGAATGGGAGTGTTTGGGTTACCGCTGGGGCACATAGGCATCGAATTTCTGCTATCC
>CAWVTC010000055.1:0-10378 GCA_963933025.1 uncultured Dehalococcoidia bacterium
TAGACTCGTTTTCTGTTCCCCATTTATCTGCGGCAGCTACCCACACACCGTTCTTAAAAGCCCTGACGGGCATTATGTATTCACACTGAGGGGTGTAAAGCTCAGATAAATCTGAGCCATGTGAAACCCATGCCGTTAGATCTACGATCAATTCAGCGCCATTTATTTTGAGTGACCGAGCAATTTCTGGTTGCCTCCCATCTGCACAAATTAAGATTCCAAAATTGACAAATGGGGTTTCAAATACAGGAAATGATTGGCCACGTTCAAACCAATTGTTGTCGAAGTGCCATAAAAAGGTTTTGTCGTATCGACCACACTGATTTCCAGAGGGATCGAAAACGATACCACTGTTTGTAAGTGTTCCATTTTTTTCTGGTACAGCAAGACCTGCGACAAGCCAGTATCCATATTGCCTAGCTTTTTGCCCAAGCAATTTACAGATTTCGTCGTAACTTCGTACCCCTGGTGCACTATAAGGACTTTGGCTTTTTACATAGTAAGCAGGATAGCTACATTCAGGGAGAATCACGAGATTAGCTTTTTGTTCCCCTGCTTCGTCGAGCAATGACAAAATTGTTTTCAGATTTATTTCTGCGTCTTCCAAATCTTGTGCACGAAGTTGGCAACACGCGATAGTAAAAGGTTTCATAGCTTTCCCTATGTTTCAGGATACCCGTTTAGACTAAGCATACCAAGGAGAGGTGTCCGAGTGGTTGATGGTGCCGTTCTCGAAAAGCGGTGTACAGCAATGTACCGGGAGTTCGAATCTCCCCCTCTCCGCAGTTATTATGTTTTTGAGTTTACTGATAGGAGATTGTTGTGGTTACTGATTCGGAAATAGGAAAAGTTGATGTAATTGCCGAGTATTTGAATTTGCCGACAGACGTCGTTAATATAATTTTTGATCTGACTAAATCGATACCTACTCTCAAAAAAGGTGGTTCTGTAGAAGAGGTGATGGTTGCGTTGAGTGCTGCATATACTGCGCTTGATAAAAACTGCAATTTTACCGCTATTTATAGTGAGCTTAATCGTATATACGGTGATCGCTCGTTATTAGAACAGGTACCGGAAGTGGCTAATAGCTCTGAAGGTATGGATGTAGATATGTTGCGTTGGTCTGCAAATCATGAAACACGATATATAAGGCTAAATGAAAAAGGAAAATCTGAAGCCCATACATTGCTAAAAATGTTGTCGGAATAGTAAATTTGGTTCACGCAGATTTAACTTTGTAACCTGTTCTGTATATTTGTTATAGCTTCGCTACTAACGTCTATAGATTGTAAGTATCCTTCTGCTGAGCCCCACTGCTCACGGATCCAAGTGAGAGTTGCCTTCATAACTTCTGGAGGACTATTTTTAAGATCGGGTGTTTGTTTGGGTATGTTTGGCATATGTAAGATAGTAGTTTTTTGATAAAGTTTCCTTAATTTCTAATGGACGCAAACCGCTGGTATAAAATTGTTTTCTTAAGTGTCGAAAGAGTAGTTTATTTTAAGTTTTTTGATTTTGTATTAAACCTTGAGCGGCAATACAAGCTACACCAATTGCGTTGATGGTTTCGATGTTCATGAAGGTTACTGGGGGTTTTTTTGCTTGTACATTTTGTTATTCCTTGTGTCGTGGTTAAAAGTACTCTGCCATTGTTACTATTAGGTTTCTCTTTTTTCTTAAACACTGGTTTGTTGCAATACTTGCAAGCTCTTATCCTAGAACGTTTCAAAACGTTCTTACATCCAATAACTTGTTTTGTTTTACCTTCTCCGTTTGCAATTTCCTTATCAAAATAGCCAGCACAAGTATCAAAGTCGATGTTTGGTATCTCCTCAAACTCTTCTGCAAGTAGTAACCATATGAATGCTGACAGGGTTTTTGGTTGGAAGACCCCCTGAACTGTATAAGTAGCATTGTCGTTGGCTATTCCCTGTTGTTTTTCGTAATTGCTACGTGGGTAGTCAATAAAGTTGTTGGCCCAGTTAACAAATGTGAATTGTACGTTATCTGCTAAATTTTCTTGAATTGTTTCTCCTATAAGCCTTAGCAGATCTGAGTAAGTAGCATCCCAAGTAGTAGCACTACTGCTTAAGCTGATTTGTGATTGAAATGCTTCAGTAGCGGGGATTTTTCGTTCAGCCCAATCTGCAGGCATAAAAGTGAGATTGGAACTAAGCGCAGGCCGTACCCTCAGAGGGTTGGGAACGTTTATTTTTAGGGAAGTGGCGTCGAGATGCGTTATTTTTGAGGGATTCAGCCCAATTTCTTTATTATGTTCTATACGTCTAAACAGGTTAAAGACCTGCACAATCCACCAGACAACGCCTGCATGAGTAAAGAAATCATCAAAAAATTTCACATTTTTACTAACATCAATCTCGAAGCCCTCATCCTTCTGTATTTTTATGCCAATATTATTGAAATGGGTTTCAGGATATAAAAGGCCATAATGACTTAGCCATTGGCTCACTATAAAGCTTTGGTTTCTGTTTTCTCCTGAAAGTGGAGAGAGCACACCTTCTTCATAAGCCTTAGCGAGTCGTCGGTGTGCAGTAGCAGCTTCAAAGGTAGGCTTATAAATCTGTGGGAAACCACCTGTAACACTACCTGTCTTCGAAGTAACATTTTGATATCTTTCCCACTTAAATTCTGGGTTAATTCTTTTCTGATACATGCTCTCTAGCTTACGTGGATAGAATGTTCGATAACAAATCGGCCTCTTTTAGGTAGCTATCAAGCTGGCTAAGTTTTTATTTTTCCGGTATTTGTGCGTTATCAAAAGAATCGTAAAAAGGTAAATAAGGTTTGATATCAAGGACGGGTGTTCCGTTAATGGAATCAAGGCCTTGAACCTTTAAGTTGTTTCCTGTACGCCCTAGAAGGCGAACAGAACTGACAGCTAAGTGGTTTGGCCGGAGTTGGCTTCGTGTTGCGAAGATACCTATCTCCTTAATTTGGGTTGGTTTTATTGGTGCGGCTGCTGCAAGATCGAGATAGCAAATAAGGATAATATGGCTATATTCCTCAATTCTTGCTAGATGTTTCTCGTAGTCTGCTTCAATTTCAATGATACTTTTGATATTTTCCCAGCCGTTTGGTTGTGGTTTCTCAATGTTATTTCGAACCCAGCCGATAGGTTTTAATTTTACCTCTGAAGGAGGGAGGGGTCTGTTAAATGATGTATTGCGCATAAACCTGCCTAAAAAGACGATATTTTCCTCATTTTTTCGCGTGGAAGACCCTCTCACTGGTACAATATGGTTAAGGAGTTTGCACATTTATGTGGACTCTTTAACGTTATTGAAACGACTTAATTTTTCCCCAAGGAAGTTATGGTTACCAAAAAATCACCTCCTGTTGCCACTACCGATCAGTATACTGCCGATAATATCCAAGTTTTGGAAGGACTTGAAGCAGTCCGTCGTCGACCTGGTATGTACATAGGTACAACTGATGTTGCCGGATTACATCATTTGGTAAAGGAACTTGTCGATAACGCAGTAGATGAGGCGATGGCTGGTCACTGCGATCGTGTTGAAGTAATTTTTCACAATGATGGGCGATGTACTGTTAAGGATAATGGTCGTGGAATTCCAGTAGGTGTTCAAAAACAGACTGGACTTACTGCAGTAGAAACTGTTTTAACGGTGTTGCATGCAGGTGGGAAATTTGGTGGTGGCGGCTACAAAATAAGTGGTGGTTTACATGGCGTTGGCGCCAGTGTTACAAATGCTTTGGCTGAAGAGCTTCTTGTTGAGGTTGTACCTGACCCTAAGGCTCAAGGAAAAAAGCATGAGGGTAAGGTTTACACACAGAACTATGCTTATGGTGAGCCAAAATCTAAACTTGTAGCTTCTTCACCGAAAGAGCAGCGTCCTTCTGGAACGACTATAACCTTCCGGCCTGATTCTGGAATTTTTGAAACAGTTAATTTTGATTTTGACATTGAGTCTGGTCGTCTTCGTCAATATGCCTATCTTACAAAAGGGGTGTGGTTTCAACTTTTAGATGAACGTACTGGTAGAGAGGTCAATTATTACTTTGATGGCGGGATTAAAAGCTATGTAAGGCATTTAAATAGTGGTCGTGCGGTGCTTAATCAAGAGCCAATCTATGTGGATCATGAAGTTGAGGGAGATATTATCGAGTGTGCGCTTCAATACAATGATGGTTACCAAGTGCATGAGTACACTTTTGCAAATGGCATAAATACAATTGATGGAGGCACGCATCTAACAGGCTTTCGAAAAGCTTTAACTCGTGTCCTCAATGATTATGCCCGCAAGAATAAGTTACTGAAGGATGGCGACCAAAATCTTACAGGTGATGATGTTCGTGAAGGATTAATTGCTATAATTTCGGTTAAATTACCAGAACCTCAATTCGAAGGACAAACGAAAACGAGATTGGGCAACCCTGAAGTTGACTCGCGTGTGCAAAGTGCTCTTAGCGAGGCTATTGGTCAATATTTGGAAGAACGTCCTAGTGATGGTCGTGCGATCATTGAGAAGGCAACAACCGCTGCACGTGCACGTGATGCTGCCCGAAAAGCACGGGAGCTTGTTCAGAGAAAGAGCGCTCTTGAAAGTGGTAATTTACCGGGTAAGTTAGCAGATTGTTCCAGTCGTAACCCCGAAGAAACTGAGATATTTATAGTTGAGGGAGATAGTGCAGGTGGATCTGCTAAACAAGGTCGTGATCGGCATACGCAAGCAATACTTCCCCTTTTTGGAAAGATTCTTAATGTTGAGCGTGCCCGACCTGACAAAATGTTGGGTCATGAGGCAATTAGGTTAATTATTTCTGCTTTAGGAACGGGTATTTCCACAGGTATCGCATCCGATCAGGAAAACTCATCTAATACATTTGGTTATAACGAAGAAAAGTTACGGTATCACAAGGTGATTATTATGACTGATGCGGATGTAGATGGTGCCCACATCCGAACTTTGCTCATGACTTTCTTCTACCGATATATGCGTGAGCTAATTGATAATGAACACTTGTATATTGCTCAACCACCTTTATATCGAGCTGGTTCCGGAGATAAGGTGGAGTATTTTTATAATGATGATGAGTTAAAGGATTGGCAAAAAGGACGTAAACGCAAAGCTCATGTACAACGTTTTAAGGGGTTGGGCGAAATGAATGCCGATCAATTGTGGGATACAACTCTAGATCCTGAGAAACGTACTCTGTGGAAGATCGATATAAACGATCCGATGGAGGCAGATAAGCTGTTTAGTGAACTTATGGGTGATGAACCTTTGCATCGACGAAGATTCATTCAAGCTAATCATGCATCGGTACAGAATCTTGATGTATAACGTTTCTGAATCAAAAACAACTCAAACGCTTAGATAAATGCCAGAGCAGTATGTCGCAACTGATAAACGTACAGGCCTTGAGGTTTCTGTGACAGGGGATTTTCCGCCCCATCATGATGATCGAATTCGCATTGCTCGGACGTGCACTCTGTTTACTAGACTCATGGCAACAATACTTGGAAATCCAAGTGAATCGGAGCGTCGCGAACAGTTTGTTGCTATTGAGACACAGCTCGAATTGGCTGAGGCTTTAATTCGCGGTGATATGAAAGAAGTCCAGACTCTACTTCAATCAACTTTAGAACGCATGGGACTTGGTCCAGAGGAGTTGGATGAGGCAGCTAGGAGAATTTTGCAAGAGTTTGGAGATGGGAAATCTCCAAATGTATTAGATGAGCTTGGCTTGAATATCGAAGAAGAAGATGTTTCTTCAGAATTGCCACAATCTGATGAAGGCTTTCCAGATACGGAAACTGAAGAGGAAACTGAAGAGGAAACTGAAGAGGAAACTGAAGAGGACGATAGTGGTGAGTTAACTAGTGCGTAGCCGCCCATTTATTGTCTTATATGCAGCAGTTTTTGTTGCAACTTTCGGTATTTCTCTTGTGAGTCCACTGTTGCCAGTTTATGCCGAAAATCTTGGTGCAACTGGTATTTGGATAGGTTTTACATTTGCAAGTTTTGCGATCACTTACTCTATTAGCGGTCCTCTAATCGGACGCTTAAGTGATCGTTATCCACGGAAGCCTTTTATTATTTTTGGTTTGCTTTGTTATCTTGCTGCAGCCCTTGGATATTTAACTGCAGATAATTTTACTCAAATTATTGCTTTCAGAATGTTAAGTGGAGTTGGTACAGGTTTAATATTTAGTGTTGCACGTGCTTACATCGGAGAAATGGTGCCCGCAGGATTTGAAGGTAGATGGTTTGGGGTTTTTGCTACTGCAGATATTATTGGTTTTGGTTCTGGTCCGATGTTCGCAGGACTTATGCGTAGTTGGCTTGGTTTTGATGCGGTTTTTATAGCTATGGCTCTTATTATGGGGGCAGCAACACTTATCATTACGATTTTGCTTCCACCTCGCCCGCCCCAAACACAAAACACCACACAAAAGGCTTTGTTTCAAACAAATGCTAGTATTTGGGCCGCATTAAAAGATCGTTTAACAGTAGCTCTGACTTTCCATCACGTACTTTTTGCTTTTTCTTGGGGTTCTATTCTTGCATTCCTTGCTGTCCGTTTGGAAAACGAATTATTTATAACTCCCGTTGCTATTGGTCTTGCTTTCGGGGTTCAAAATTTTTCCAGCGGCTTTTCTCAACCATTAATGGGGTGGTTAACTGATCATATGAACAGGATAGGTTTAGCTGCTTTGGGTCTTATGTTAGCGGGTGCTTGCGTGCTCGCAATTGGAACAGTTGATAGCTTGCTTTTCATTATGGTACTTATGATTTTACTTGGGGCATCAGGCGCCATGTCTCAAGTTGCTACGAGCGCGCTAGAAATAGTTGCAGGTCGACGAGTAGGGTTGGGTACGGTTATAGGGTTGGGTTCCTCTGGGGGTGGTGTAGGGATATTATGCGGGGCTGTGTTGGGTGGTTATCTGGTTGATCTTTTTGGTACGGCTGCAGCTTTTTTGTTTGCAGGTACAGTTATGATTGTAGGAGCACCAATCTTTTTGTTGATGATCAAAGGGGAAGAGACACACAGTGAATTTGAGTTTTCCAGAAAAATTGTTTAGGTAGTTAAGAGACAGGCATTACTTGACTGAGAGCAAAAGTGGCACGTTCTATAGTGGGGAAAACTGCCAAATTTTCTTCAATTAGATATTCTCGCATTTGATCGAGCAATGTTCGTTGTTCACTCTTAAATGTTTCAGTAGCCCCATAAATAATTGCAACAGGTACTGCACTATCGTTGATTGTCTCGATTAAGCGGGCGCATGCATGCTTTAGTCGTTTTTCGGCATTAGGCCTCCCTAGAAACCACTCTTCTCCAACATTTGCTATCCCAAAGTCATAAGTTTTACTTTTTAGCATTAAGGAAAGTAAACCGTGTGAAGAAAACCCACTTCCTGCCAAAATTGATTGATCTACAGGGTTGCTAACCCAATTTGTTAGTGCGGGTGCATTCTTGTTAATTGTTTCACGGATTGATTGGGGGAGCGGAGGGAGCTTGATTTGATTTTCTTCACAGCTATCTGCTGCTTGTACAGTTCGACCACCACCACCGCCTACTACTGCAGCACGGTTTCCTGTAAGGGGACTTAATAAGGATAAGGCCACGAGTAGATCGAGCATTTCATCTCGGTTTTTTGCTATATATCCACCACCTTGATGTATTGCCGCTGACCATATCTCAGCTTTTCCTGCAAGTGATGCCGTATGTGAGGCTGCAGATCTTGCACCAGAAGCAGTACGTCCACCTTTGTGGATTACAATCGGTTTTTTTGAAGCAGCTAGCTTTAATTCTTTGTAGAATTCACGCCCGGAGGTAAGGCCTTCTAAGTAGATAGCTATTAATTTTGTTTCTTCATCTGCGCCAAGATAACGTAGCAATTCCGTTGCTGAAATATCGCTCCCATTCCCGTATGAAATAACTTTTCCAAATTGTAACCCTCGTGCCGTTCCTCTTGTCAGTAATTCAATAGCATTATTTCCGCTTTGGCTTAAAAGTCCTACGTTTCCTTGTGAGAGGGGAAGATCTGTTCGGAACGAAAGGCCACTAGCTGCATAATGTATTCCCATTCCATTGGGTCCTAATAATCGAATATTGGCAGACTTGGCCGTTTCTAAGATTTTCTCTTCCAATGCTTTTGCTGATGCATTTCCTGTTTCACTTAGCTTTCCTGTAAAGAGATGTAGAAAAGGTATGTTGTTTTTGGCACTTTCTTTAATCAAGTCAGGGACTCTTTCTGCGGAAATACATGAGATAAGAAGATCAATTTGATCAGGGATATCTGCTAGGGACCTAAAAACTGGATAGCCTTCAACTGTTTCGGCACGGGGATGAATCGGATAAATAGGACCGGCGAAATTGAAAACGCGTAAAGATTTTACGTAATCGTACCCCGCACTATCGGGGTTATCAGAGGCGCCCACTATAGCAATTGAACGAGGGTGAAAAAGTCTTTCCAGATTAGTTTCTCTCTTTAAGGTTCCCATTTCTCTATTGTATGCATATCGTTGATGAATATAGTAAAAGGAGAAGTATTTGCCCGATGCAGGCAGTAATGCTGAAAAAGAGGTAGTCTGGATAGTATGGCTGCACGTTCAAAAACTCGACCAGATTCCCCTGAACGACCTCCCTGGCTTAGGGCACGTTTTCCTGCAGGAAAGGGGTATGCCCGTATCCAAGGGCTTATGAGGGAAAAGGCACTACATACTGTTTGTGAGGAGGCACGTTGTCCTAATATTGGTGATTGTTGGAATAGAGGCACTGCAACATTCATGATTTTAGGGGAAACTTGTACTCGGGCTTGTGGTTTTTGTGCAGTTAAAACTGGTCGGCCTGAAGCACTTGATCCAGGTGAGCCGCAACGTGTCGCACTTGCTGTCCAACAAATGAATTTGAAACATGCAGTTATTACTAGCGTGAACCGTGATGATGTCCCTGATGGCGGTGCTCAAGTTTTTGCCGAATGTATTCGATGGATTCGACGATTTACTCCTAATACAACTATTGAAGTTTTAATTCCTGATTTTATGGGCAATTGGGACGCATTGCAGATTATTATGGAGGCCCGACCTGAGATTTTGAACCACAATACAGAAACAGTCTCACGCTTATATAGGCATGTTCGTGCTAAAGCTAGATATCCTCGTACATTAGAATTATTGAAAAGAGCAAAAAACTTAGATCCGGGAGGGAAGACAAAAAGTGGTGTTATGGTTGGGCTGGGTGAATCTCACGAGGAGTTAATTTCCGTTTTTGAAGATTTACGAACTAGTAATGTAGATATACTAACTGTCGGTCAATATCTTCGGCCTACAAATAAACATCTTCCAGTTGACCGGTATTATCACCCTTCTGAGTTTGGAGACTTACGCGATAAGGCTCTAGCGATGGGTTTCGAACATGTTGAAGCTGGTCCGCTTGTGCGTTCGTCCTATCATGCCGAAGAACAGGTAAGCCGACTAAGTAGGAACCTCGAATCGGTTACGACTGATGATGTAATTGCCCTTATTGATTAGGAGTTTCAAATGGCAAAAGATAAATCTAATAAATCTGGACTTTCTCACTTAGATGAAAAAGGTGCAGCTCGAATGGTGGATGTTTCAGAAAAAGGTGTCACTGTTAGAGAGGCTACTGCAGTAAGTACCGTTGTAATGAATGCTGAAACCTTAGATCTGATTCAAGAAAATGGTTTACCTAAGGGTGATGTAATTGCTACCGCACGAATTGCTGGAATTATGGCTGCTAAGAGAACATCAGAACTTATTCCTCTGTGTCATCCTTTGCCAATTTCTGCTATTGAAATTGATTTCCAGCCAATCGATGAGATCCGTATTGAAATTCGTGCAATTGTGCGAACAAAATCACAGACAGGCGTTGAAATGGAGGCACTTGTTGCAGCTGGAATCGCTTCACTTACTGTTTACGATATGTGTAAAGCAATTGATCGAGGGATGCGTGTTGAGAATACATGTCTACTCGAGAAAATAGGTGGCAAGTCTGGTACGTGGAAAAGAGCGAGTGCAAGCTAAAGCCTTCTTCAACAATATGACAAGCGGTTCAGCTAAGAATCTGTAAAAAGATCTGGCAGGGGTTTTTCTGTTTTCTGATCCTGCTCGCGTGGACTATCCTGGCTATTTGATGGAATGTTGAGGTCGCCATCCTCCATGTCTTTCTCTGTAGTTTCATTCTTGGGGGCTTTACCTTTCTCTATACGTAATGCTCGCATTGTTCCCGGATAATATTCGACATGGAGGTAATCCCCATTGTTGATTTGTGCATGTTGTGTTGGATCGACGTGCAAGAGTTCACCGCCACTCAACCGTATGTAATAAGTTTTGCTTACAAGTACATCTCGTCTAGTCCAGTGTCTGGT
>CAWVTC010000056.1:0-10371 GCA_963933025.1 uncultured Dehalococcoidia bacterium
CCAGTGACTGCGATGTGTATAGGCGGTTTGGAAAACCCGAAAGCAACATTTCCTTCGTTTTCTACTATCATGATTCTGCCGCTACTGGCAATGATTGCGTTTGCTCCTGTGATACCAACTTCCGTGTTTTTAAAAAAATCTGCAACGGTATCACGTACGGCATGAGAAAGAGTCAAAGGTTCATCATCTACAACTTCTAGGCCAGCTTGGTCAAGCAATTTTTGTATACCTTGCCTGTTTAGATGAATCGCGGGAGCTGTAATGTGACTGGGCCCTTGTCCTTCGATATCTACTATGTATTCACCTATATCAGTTTCTAAAACCTCTCGATTTTCGTTTCTTAGGTAGTTTGTTAACCCTATTTCCTCTGCAACCATTGATTTCGATTTAGCTATACGCTGCGCACCACCTGACAGTTTTGAAATTAATTGACAGGCCTCTTTGGCAGTTGAAGTGCGGTGGTAATGTATGCCATTTTTTTTGCATGTTTGTTTGACTTGCTCGTGCAACTCTTCAAGATGATCGAGTGCATATTGGCGTGCTTCGCGAGCACGTAGTTTTGCATCATCAGGTCGCTTTGCGAGCATCGCACGAGAATCTTTAACAATATTGCGAACAATTGGTTTTAAGGTTGCGGCTGGTTGTGCTTGATGGCCAATTTTTTCTTTTGCTCGGATCTGAAAGTTAGTCATTTAAAGCTCGATCTAACAATTCTGCAATTGTCCAAGTTTCTAGCGTGTGACCATCGCCCTCTGCAGTTGCCTGCAGATGAGTTAGGCATGAAAGATCCTCGGAGACCAATATGCGTGCTCCACTTTGTTCAACTTCTTCTAGCTTTGCACGAGCTATTGCGACTGATACCTCAGGTTGCTTAACAGTAAAGCTACCGCCGAAACCACAGCATTCTTCTTCATGCGGTAAACGACGTAGGTCCAGTCCTTCTATGCGTTGAATCAGATTAACAAGATTGGGTGTTAGTCCCAATTCACGACGTCCGTGGCATGAATCATGATAAACAATGGAACCCGTCATTTTGAACTGAATTTGATTTATTTGATGGTGAGAATTAACAAACTCTCCAAAATCCAAAAATTTTTTTGTTTGCTGTTCGATGCTTGCATCTTGAGGTTCAATAAATAATTTAGGCATCCCGGTGCGGATCATACTTGTGCAGGATCCTGAAGGTATTACAACAGTCTCATAGTTCCGTGTAGCCTGTAACATTTTTCGACCTACTAAGCTGGCTTCTTTTCTAAAACCACTGTTATACGCAGGCTGACCACAGCAGTAGCCTTTAATCTCATCCACCGATTCTCCTAGCGCCTCGAGAACGCGACGAGAACTGGCCACATCTTTAGGTCGAAGAATTGTCATATAGCAAGGAACAAGTAAAGCTATCCTACTCATGTCTAAACGCTAGGCTGTGGAGCACAAGGATGCAAGTCAGTTAATGAACTTGGTCTTTCGAACTTGAATAACAGACGTTAGAAGCACACAATCGTGACATCGTGGTTAAGGAGTTTGCAAATGGCTGAGATAAAAATAACTGTAGCTGATGATGGTCCCTATGTGATTGAAGGCGGTGTAAATGTTGTCGATCAGGAAGGGAATAGTTATGAGCAGCATGATGTGATTGCCTTATGTAGATGTGGACAGTCCAATTCAAAACCTTTTTGTGATGGTACACACCGAAATTGTGATTTTAGTAGTGCCCCTAGAGTTAGCGATAGTTAGTAGATCAAGGACTTTTTACTATGTTCGGACGTCCCATACGGATAGGTTCGATTGCAGGAATCAGGATAGCTATTCACCAATCTTGGTTGTTGATAGTCGTGATTCTGACCAGTCTATTGGCGCTGAGTGTTTTTCCTGGTTTTTATAATGATTGGCCAGTAGTTACTTGTTGGTTAGTGGGTGGAATAGCCTCCATCCTCCTTTTTTTAACTGTCTTAATACATGCATTAGCCCATGTTCTAGTTGCGTTCCGTAATGGCCTTGCAGTTCCTGACATTACATTGGTCGGATTTGGAGGTATTTCACACTTGTCGAAGCCTCCTAAGACGGCAAGGCAAGAATTTCAAATTGCTGCTGCGGGACCGGGGGTCAGTCTATTATTAGGTGGCTTATTAGTACTGAGTTGGTTTTTTTCACAAGGTGGGAATGAACAAATTACTGCAGTATTAGCTTATCTTGGAGTAGCAAATTTACTTCTTGCTGTTTTTAATAGTCTTCCTGGTTTTCCTTTGGCAGGAGGTAGGCTTCTTCACTCAATAGCGTGGAAGATAACGAATTCTTTCCGGCGCGCGACGCGTATATCTTCCCGTATAACATTAGTTTTTTCATGGGGCTTGATCATCGGAGGAGGCGTTGTAATTTTTTTTGGATGGCTTGGCTCAGGTATATGGGCAATTCTTGTCGGCTGGTTCCTTTTACGTTCTTCAAGGCATGAATTACGCACGTTGCAGATTGCTGGTGTGAACGAGTTAGTAACTGCTGAAAATGTGATGAAGAAAGATTTCCCCACTGCGATACCAGGAACACCAATTTCTCAGATTGTTGAGATGATGGTAGCTAACAGTACAAATGTGGTAGTGGTAGCTTTGGATCAACGTGTCTTGGGCTTAATTACTGAGCGGGAAGTTAGGTTTATGTCATCTGGTGATCGCCTGCAGTCTTCTGCACAAAGTGTTATGAAATCACGAGATGATGTAATAGCTGTTGAAAGCAACACGTCAGCCTTAGAAGTTCTAAATATTCTTGAAAATAACCGAGTGTCAGAGTTGGTTGTTTTGCATGAGGGACAACTGGTTGGTCTTATAGAAAAACAACATTTTTTTGATCGGATAAAAAATTTAGATTTGAGTGAGAGTCAATCGACGACAGATTTCCTCAAAGGGGTATAGAAACTGGGAGTGTGGAGGTCAAGGGCTCGAGCCCCTTCGGGTCCACCACTGATTAATGCAGAGTAGTTTTGAACTAGACCCGAATTTCGCACTACTTTACACCGGAAATATAAGGGCGTTTTACCCAAGTTTCCCAAGTGTGCCAGGCTTGTTTATATTCGCCGGTTTTTTTTATGAGACCTATGTCTCGGAAAATTTGGGTTGCTTCATTATTTGCAGTAAAGGGATCTGACAAAGCTAGCCATATAAGTACGCTAAACGCACCTGTTTCTGCATCATTAAGAAGCTTCTTAATGTAGGTGTTCTGATCGTTTTCGTTCCCGATTAGAGGATAAGAATCTACTGCTTTAGACGGATAAGCAGCTTCGAAAATCATAATCTCGCCTTTAAAACGTTCGCGTAGAAAGAGGTAATAATCAGTGTTTAGTGATTGAGCACTATCAATATCAGTTAGGTAAGGAAATGTGGAAACTGCTAGCATATCCATCATTCCAGAAAATACATCAATAGATTCCCAGGATCTGTTGCCCTGTACATCAAGTAGCCCATAGAGGTCTTCTATTTGAAATGTAGGAAAAATTTTAATCTCTGGCCGTATTTTTTTGATGTCTTCATAGATTTTTTCATATATATCGAGAAAAGCCGCAAATTGTTGTGGTGATCTCTCTGCGAGCATATTAATTTCGATACCAAGGATTAAATAATCTGGTTCATAGTTTGTTGTTACAAAAATTGCGTAATTAGTTAAAGCTGTTTGTAGCCGTTTGTCCGAAATGCCTTTTCGAGGATCGTAATTCATGGGGAGTTGGTGTATTCGTGTTCGTTGTACCGCTCCATCCCAAGGGTCAATTGCAAAGACTAGGGTCAAATTATGTCGATTAATCAGTTCCTTTTCTAATATTGCTAAATCCTTGGTTTCTTGAGAGATTGTTGAACCGCTCATGAATTCTTCCCATGGTGGTGTGCGCTTTATTGCTATAACTTCGCCATACTCTGCTGCAATTTGAAATGTGTCTTGATAGCTTTCCCAGGATGGGTTTTTTGGAAGAGCCGAAAATCCCATCTTAAACCCCCTAGTTTTTGTTGATATTTCACTTATTCCTTTGGTTTGTCGTTCACCGTCAATTGATTCAGAACTATTTTTTAAACACGAAGCAAAACAAATGACTGATACAATCAACACAACGGGGAGAAGGCGAATAGCTTTACTCATGTTCTTACGCGTATTTCTTCTTAGTTTGATTACGGTTGTCATTGGCGTTGGTATCGCTGTAGGTGTTTGCCAGAATCGCCAAGATTCTATCCCTCCACCGGTGCAAGTAGAGGAAGAATCTACAAAAATTATTCAAAACGATCCTTCTGACTTTGCACAGCGCTATGCTTTGGTTTGGATGAGTGGAAATTATTCCGCGCTGTTCGATATGGTGCATTCGGATAGTCAAAAGTTAACACCTTCTAGCCCCTTTAACGACTTTTATAATAACTTCGATGCTGCTACTGGCTTAACGAAGATTACCGTTTTAGTAAATGATGTTACTCCTGATATTGTGACGTTTGATGTACGTTTACAAACTCGATATTACGGTGATTTTCAGTATGGTGTTACCTTGAATTTGATTTACGTAGATGGCGACTTTTTTGCTTTATGGAATCCTACGGCTATACACCCAGACCTTTCTCCGGGTGGGGAATTTAAGAGTTATATTAAACGTCCGAGACGAGGAAATATTTACGACAGAAATGGTTTTGTTCTCGCGACGACAGCGGACATTAGGTATGTTGGCTTGGATCGGAACATAATTAACAGTCGTGGCGATCGAGAAGAAATAGAGAAAAATCTTTTAGAGCTTGGTTTTGATAGCAATAAAATTAATGAGGCATTTGAAAGCGATCTTGGTTTAAATCAACGAGTAAAAGTTGGTGAGGTAACGGAAGAGATGCTTTCAGTCGTTATTGAAGCGCAACGTTCACATCCAGGCTTAATCATGTGGATTGAAGCGCATCGTATACATCCGCTGGAAAGTGCTGCGGCTCATGTTGTGGGCTATACGCGCGAGTATACAGCGCTTGAAATAGCAAATTTAAATGCGCCAGGTATTAGGCCGGGTGATAGAAGGGGTACTAGTGGTTTGGAAGCGACTATGGATAGCGTACTCGCGGGTCAGCCGGGAATAAGACTGGAAATCGTACACCCCAATTTGGCATCTGTTGTGCTCTTTGAGCAGGGTTACATTGAAAGTGAAGATGTTTATACCACTTTAGATAGTTCGCTGTTAGTACTGGCAGAGCAACTTTTAGGTGTTCAGCCAGGGGCTTCAGTGCTTTTTGATTTGAGAAATAATTCTATTCTTGCGCTCAATAGTTCACCTTCATTCCAGCCATCCTCATTTGAATTTGGTGTTTCCGAAGAAGTTGAAATGTATGTGAGTGATGATGGCCAGCCATTGATTAACCGAGCTACTTCAGGTCTCTATAGTGCTGGATCAACTTTTAAAATTGTTACTGCAGCTGCAGGTTTGGCAAGTTCCTTATTTTCAATTTCTGATCAAATTCCTTGTCCGTCAATTTGGCATGGCGTTGATCCACCACGTAGGAATTGGGAAGGTACACAAGGTGATTTAAGTATAGCTAGAGCTCTTATGCGTTCCTGTAACCCAGTTTTTTATGAGATAGGTCTGACTCTGTATGAAAATAGCGAAAATGCATTACCTAATATGGCTCGAGCTTTTGGGTTTGGTACTTCTGTTGGTGTTATTGGGCTTGTTGACGAGGATGGGCTCGTTCCTGATGCAGCTTGGAAATCTGCTGCACGTGCAGCGCCTTGGTATCCTGGTGATGCTGTAAACCTAAGTATTGGTCAGGGTGATCTGCTCATTACTGTACTGCAGCTAGCGAATGCATATAGTGCACTTGTTGCAGGTGAATTACGTAATCCGCAGTTATTAATTTATCGAAATCCAGAAGATACTCCTGTACAGGCGCGTGAAAGTTTACCTTTGAGCAGCGAAATTCTTGAGTACTTGCAATATGGTTTGCAGTTAGTGACTTCTAGGAGAGGTACATCTGGATGGGCCTTTGAGAATCTTGGATTCACTGATTTTGCTGGAAAGTCAGGAACGGCAGAAGAAGGTGAAGGACAGACTCATGTGTTATGGGTAGGTTATACGCCTTTAGATAATCCAAGGTTTCTAGCCGCTGTAATTCTTGAGAATGGTAAGGAAGGTTACTCTCTTGCTGCTCCACTGGTTCGAGATCTTTTAATCTCTGCACAAGAAGAATAAATGGAGCCAATTTTGTTTTAATCGTTCCAAGTTTGTGCGATTAAATTGTCTGGTAAGTCAAATACAGAAGGTCCATTAGGAAGTTCAAGCGGTTCTTCATAAAGCCAAGACGGCAATTTGTCCGTCTCTGGACCAAGGCCTGCTTGGTGATTGAAATCTAGTTCTGTTTGAATGGCTTCACGTGCAAGAGTTAAAACGTCTTCTTGGGTATAATTTAAACCATACTGTTCTCCCACAAAGATTGCGATGTCGGACGGAAGCGCATTCGTAAATTGACATAGCCCTGCTGAGTCGATCGCCATCATTACTAATTGCTCGTGGCGACTTTGCTGCATGAGTGTTTTTGGATTAACTTCTCTTGCAGTTACCATCCCGGCGGTATGATCTGCGCCTTGAGGACTTGTTGCGTAAGTGATCCCCATGCCTTTAAGCGTTCGTGGTTCCCATGCGGGCAAACCTTGGCCTTTAACTGCTGGTATTCGTGTGATCCCGTAATGATTTGCTGTATGTACTGTTCCGTTACCAATTATATTTCCCAGTTTTGTGCCTTGTGCTATTTCAATATCGATTAGGTTACGAGCTCCTTCCCAATCCCCCCAATTTAACTCTCCTGCTTCCATAGCAAGACCAATTGCATTACCAATTTCAATGGTGTCTAATCCAACGTCATCACAAAGACGATCCAATTCTGCGACAGCATCAGCAGGACCGATTTCAAGGTTTGAACCTAGTAGTGCTAGAGTTTCAAATTCCAAGGCAGTGGTTAGATGTTCCCCATCGGCATTATTAAATAAAATCGCGCATTTAATAATGCATCCAGCCATACATGGAAGCATTTTTCCACCACGTTCCTCTCCTAAAAGTGCAATATGCTGGCCACTAATTTGCTCTGCATTATTCTCTTCCCAAACACCTAATCGGTGGTTATGAACTGGTAACGATTGTACGTTTTCACGGTTTACAAATTTAATAACACCTGCAGTTCCATAACGACCTGTGTTTTGTACGCGCGGATCTTCCAATACGGTTTTACTAAATCCAACCACTTGAGTTTTGTATTCCTTCGCATTTATTGCAGTGCTGGTTATAGGTGCTTCACTATCATTAACAACTATTGCTTTAAGTCCTTTGGCTCCCATGACTGCACCAGGTCCGCCCCTAGCTGCATGACGCGTAGGCCGTCCTTCCGGGTCAGTGACTGCAATTGAGGCTGCGGCAAGCTTAAATTCTCCGGCTGGCCCAATTGTTGCTGCTGCAGAATTACGTAAGCTTCCACCTACTAATTCCGTGTGCAATTCATAGTTACGTTTGCCGATAAGGTCGCTAGCATTTGAAAGCCTAGCACCCGTTGAATCAATGTCTAATCGCATCCATTCGTCAGGAGAGCTTCCTGTTATTGCTATAGCTTTAATTCCTAGGCGAGCTAAA
The DNA here is from genome assembly GCA_963933025.1 of uncultured Dehalococcoidia bacterium. Taxonomy (GTDB): domain Bacteria; phylum Chloroflexota; class Dehalococcoidia; order Tepidiformales; family Tepidiformaceae; genus JAKUNN01. Next base: position 7,613 of record CAWVTC010000056.1, read on the forward strand.
CGGTGACCCAATTGTCCACCGACATTAGACTCTTTAGTCCCTCCTGTAAGTGGGCTTTTAAATCCGAAACTGGTACGCCCGCTAGTTGTCGCGGCAGTAGCTCCTAGTAGTCCTGGAGCTATAAAAAGAGTTGATTTCTCAGCAAGTGGATCACAATTCGGATCAGTTTCATCGAGTAAAAGGCGAGCGGTGAGAGCACGTCCTCCGAGCAAATGGTATTTCTCTGGAAATACGTCTTCTTGGATTACGCCTGTATTCATATTGATGCGTAATATGTAATCTTTTGTCATTGTATTGACACTCCAACCCCGCCAAGGGTTTGTATAATCCTTAAAGGTCTTTTGCTTAGAAACTAGGGTTAACCTATTACTTATACTTAATTTAATGTTTGAAAAACAATTAGCTGAACGTTGGATTCGAAGAAAAAATGGCTTTGAACGAACCACTTTCCATGATGTAAGTGTCGTTGAAGGTGGTGCTTCTAACAATACCTGGAAGGTAATGCTGCAGAACGCACCTTTTGATTCGATAGCACTGAGGTTAGAGCCAGAACATGGAATTTTTGAACCTTATTCGGTTAATCGTGAGGCAACTGTTCTAAATGCTCTTAGGCAGACGAACATACCAACACCTTTTGTGATTGGCATTGAAGAGGATCCTGACTTGTTAGGGGCTCCTTTTTTCGTAATGGAATGGGTGAATGCAAAGCATATGGGTGAAGTAACCTCGGCTGAAGCAGGACCATTAATATTTTCAAATTTTGTGGAGATGGTTGTACGTATACATAAGATCAATTGGAAGCTTCCGGGCTTTTCCTTTATGGATGTTCCAAATTCAATAAAAGCTTCCAACCTTGCAGAGCTCACACTGATCGCACAGCGTATGGAGCTTTTTCCTGGTGCCATGGAGGCTGATGGAGGGCTTTTGCCACATGCGTTGGATGTCTTGAATAAATATGCTCCCAGCGAAGGGACTTTAGCTTTTTGTCAAGGGGATATCAACATCCATAACTATTTAGTAAAGGATAGTCAAATTGCTGCTGTTGTTGATTGGGAGCAAGCTCGTATTGGTGACCCTCGTAGTGATGTTGGGCAATTGATAGCATTATCGAATTTGAGAGGTTTTCCTTTTGCTGATCCTAACGAAATGCCTTTTGTAGGTCTTTATGAAGATATCAGTGGTGCCGCAGTTCAGAATATGGAATATTTTCGTGCACGCTGGTTATTTGAGTTAGGTGTTATTTATTATGGTTGGCGTCATTTCAATGACAGTGAACCTTGGTTTCAATGGGGGCTGCTCAAAGAACTTCTGGGTTTGTCCCTCACTTCGCTTGATGTAGATGAGATTAAATAGTCTTGTGTGGTTTAACAGTTTCGAATGTTTCAAATGTAGGGAAATGTTTGTTTCGTGTATATTTTTCTTAGAAATTAAAACAACTTCCACCAGATCATTTATCCTGTGCATATGATTTTTCTTAGCCCTGCTTGGTTTGACAATACTTTTCTAGGTATTGAGATGAGTCAATACCTAGGCATTCTTGCTGTGGTTGTGCTTGCAACAGTCATTTCATTCCTTCTTACAACTTCGATTCGTTATGTTATTCGTAACCGAGCCCCAGACCATCGACGGGTTTTTTGGCTCGCCGAGTTTTCACGTGTGAATCGTGGCATTTTGTTGTTAGCGATTTCGGTTATTGCTCTGATATCTATTCCTACATTGGAATTTTCAGAGGAAGCTGAAAATGTCATCAAAGTTATTGCTCGTTTGATAGCTGCGATTTCGGTGGTAGCGATTGCTTTCCGGTTGGCAGATATTTTTGCGGACTACCTTGTCGATCGTGCAGCCGATACAGAAACTAAACTTGACGATCAATTGGTTCCACTTGTAAGGACGATCCTCAAGGCTTTTATTATTGCGATAGGCCTACTTTTTATACTGCAGAATTTAGATGTAGATATTACTTCTCTAATTGCTGGATTAGGGTTGGGAGGTCTTGCATTTGCGCTTGCCGCACAGGATTCAGTCCGTAATTTCATAGGTGGTATTACGATTTTGGCTGATAAACCATTTCAAGTTGGGGATTGGGTTCTTGTCGGTAGTATTGAGGGTAATGTTGAATCTATAGGGTTTCGTTCGACTCGTGTGCGAACATTTGAAAATTCACTCGTAACAATTCCAAATGCAAGTATTACTGAAGCTGAAGTTGACAACATGGGCGCACGGCGATGGCGTCGATATAAAACCACACTTGGTATTGCTTACCACACCGATCCAGATCGTTTGCAGGCTTTTGTGGAAGGTATTCGGGCAATTATTTTGGCAAATCCTTCTATGCGTCATGATTATTACATGGTGGAGTTTCATAATTTTGGTGCCGCTAGCTTAAATATGCTTTTGTACTGTTTCATTGATGCTCCTAGCTGGAGAGCAGAACTTCGTGTTCGAACTGTTCTTAATTTGGATATCGTTCGGTTAGCTAAAGAACTTCAAGTAGAGTTTGCATTCCCTACACAAACTTTGCATTTGGCAGGAACACCCGAAAACCCCTTTGAACCACCCGGTAATCTTGACCGCGATACTTTGCGAAACGTTGTTGATGAATTTGCCCCTCAAGGAAGCTTAGGACAGCGAGTAGATAATCCGATTAGTGATGGGTATGACAATGGAGGCCTGGACGTTAAGGCTGGGTCTGATGCACCAGGGGAAGCTGACGGTGGTGAGTGACTTCTCATTGTTAACAATGTTAACAAACAGATTCA
>CAWVTC010000057.1:0-10340 GCA_963933025.1 uncultured Dehalococcoidia bacterium
CCATTTTACGTTTTAGGCAAGGGTTTGGAAGGCTTATTCGTGATCGATCGGATGTTGGAGTTGTTGCTATTTTAGATAGTCGTCTAAGAACAAAACGGTATGGCCCTAGTTTTTTGAAGGCATTACCAGTTTGTACTGAACGGACAGGAAATGTGGGGTATATTGCGGAAGAGATTAAACAATGGTTATCCCAGTAGATAAACTTGATACTGAATTTGAAGGTCAAATTGTTAAATTGGTGAAGGTGGAGTCTCTTCAAAGTGGTTTAGAAGGACATCAATACACGATAATTTCGAAAAAAAATGATTCGAAATTGGGTGATCTGGTCATCGAGTTCGAGAATGGAACACCGATTATAAGTTTGATTTGTGTTGCAGATCCCGATCGTGGTTATGGGATTGGTACGGATGCAATCTTATTGTTGTTACCTGAGCTAGCTCAATTGTATGAAAACGTTAAAGCATTTGCTCCGCCTGAACTTGGCTTAGCAGCTTTTTTTTGGGTAAGGATGGGATTTCGTCCTTGTTTTGGTAAGGCACCAAAGGGAGGCCTTTGGTTTGAGCGTAACCTTACAGAGAGCTTGACGTATAATCCGATGAAGTCGTAGAAAACAATAAGCATAAGCATCAAGAAAGGATCCTCAAATGCCTAAAATTCCTGTTAAAGAACCTGTAGTTGAACTTGATGGTGATGAGATGGCTCGAATTATGTGGGGGTTTATCCGTGAAAGGTTGATTCTTCCTTACCTCGATATTGAGCTTGAATATTATGATTTGAGTGTGGAGAAGAGAGACGAAACAAATGACCAGATAACTGTAGATTCAGCTGAGGCAATTCTACGACATGGGTCCGGTGTGAAGTGTGCAACCATAACTCCAGATGAAGATCGTGTGGAAGAGTTTGATTTAAAGGAAATGTGGAAGTCTCCAAATGGGACTATTCGCAATATTTTAAACGGTACTGTTTTTAGAGAGCCAATAATCTGTAATAACATACCGAGGTTAGTGCCCAATTGGCATGATCCAATTATTGTAGGTCGTCATGCTCATGGAGATCAGTATCGTGCGACGGATTTTTTAATTCCTGGGTCCGGAACTTTGACGATGACTTTTGAACCTGCAGATGGAGGGGAAGTTATTTCCCATGTTGTGAATAAATTTGATGATTCAGGTATTACGATGGGAATGTATAACACAGATGAATCTATTCGTGGGTTTGCTCGTTCTTGTATGCGTTACGCCTTAGAACGGCGATACCCCCTTTGGTTGTCAACGAAAAATACAATTTTAAAGCAATACGATGGCAGGTTCAGAGATATTTTTCAGGAAGAATATGATAGAGATTTTAGGGAAGACTTTGAACAGGCTGGCCTAGTGTATGAACATCGTTTGATCGATGATGTTGTCGCACAGGTGATGAAGGGGTCAGGTGGATTGATCTGGGCTTGCAAGAACTATGATGGAGACGTTCAATCTGATGCTGTAGCACAAGGTTTCGGATCCCTAGGCTTAATGACTTCCGTTTTATTGACTCCTGATGGTGATGTTGTAGAAGCTGAAGCTGCTCATGGAACAGTAACGCGTCACTACCGACAGCATCAGGCAGGACAAGAAACTTCTACGAATCCAATTGCTTCCATTTTTGCATGGACTAGAGGTCTCTCCCATCGCGCAAAACTGGATGGGAACGATGATTTAGATAGTTTCTCAAATACCTTGGAACAGGTTTGTATTGATGCTGTTGAGTCAGGTCAAATGACCAAAGATCTGGCCTTGATTGTTGGAAATGATCAACAGTGGTTGACCACACAAGGTTTTTTAGGGGCTTTGGATGATCGTTTGCAAATTGCTATGGCGTAGAATTCATTGCTAGTTTTCTAAGAACAAACTGCAAGATGCCACCATTTTGAAAGTATTCCAGCTCCACCGGAGTATCTATGCGTGCTTTTGTAGTGAAGGTTTTGATTAAACCTTCAGTCGTTGACATAGTGATTTTTATATCACTGCCAGGACGTAATTCTTCTTCTGAAAGACCTGAGAAGCTAAAGGTCTCATCTCCATTAATGTCAAGGGTTTGTGCTGTATCAGCATCCTTATATTGTAATGGCAGAATTCCCATGCCAATAAGGTTACTTCTGTGAATTCGTTCATATGATTCAGCTATTACTACGCGTACACCCAAAAGCATTGGACCTTTTGCTGCCCAATCGCGAGACGATCCGGTACCATATTCTTTACCTGCAAGGACTACTAAAGGAATATTTTCTTGAATGTAACGAGCTGAAGCATCAAAAATTGTTAAGTCTTGATTACTAGGAAAATGACGTGTGTATCCGCCTTCTGTTCCGGGAACAAGTTGATTTCGCAAACGGATATTTGCGAATGTTCCGCGCATCATAACTTCATGATTCCCCCGACGTGCTCCATAGGAATTAAAATTTTGCTGTTCCACTCCCTTTTCTAAGAGATAGTCTGCTGCAGGACTTTTCGGACTAATAATTCCTGCGGGTGAAATATGATCTGTAGTTACTGAATCACCCACTTTAACAAGTACTCGTGCATTGACAATGTCAGTAATTTTCTGTGGGTCTAGAGAAAAATTATCAAAATAGGGAGGGTTACGAACATAAGTTGAATCCTCTGAAAATTCATAAAGACCACCAGATGGAGTTTCAAGCTCTCTCCATAAATTATCTCCAGTGAAGGCATGTGCGTATTCTTCTTGGAACATTTTTGAGCTTATAGCTTTTCCTATTGTGTCTGTTATTTCTTGCTGTGTAGGCCAAATATCCCGCATGTAAATATTTTGTCCTGCGCTGTTTTCTCCGAGGGCGTCTGTGAATGGATCAAAATCCATATGTCCTTTTAATGCATAAGTGACAACTAGTGGAGGAGATGCAAGATAGTTTGCCTGTACCACAGGATTAATGCGTCCTTCGAAATTGCGATTTCCGGAAAGTACTGCAGCTACTAATGTTCCATTCTCGCTCACAGTTTTTGCTATATCAGTATCAATCGGTCCGGAGTTGCCAATGCAGGTTGTACAACCATAGCCTACGAGGTTGAATCCGAGTTCATTTAAATAAGGAGTAAGTCCAGCAGCATCAAGATAACGAGTTACGATCTTTGAACCAGGGGCAAGGCTTGTTTTTACCCAAGGCTTCCTTTGTAAGCCAGCTTGTATAGCTTTTTTTGCAAGCAAACCTGCACCGATCATGACTTCTGGGTTTGACGTATTTGTACAACTTGTTATTGCTGCTATAACAACAGAGCCATCAGAAAGTTCAAAGCTTTCATCTCCACGTTCAACGAATACAGCTTCATCTGATGTTTTCTTTGCTTCCTGAAGGTTCATATTCCATGCTGTCTTTGCATTACTTAATGGAATACGATCTTGAGGTCGTTTGGGTCCTGCAATAGATGGCTCAATTGAGGAAAGATTAAGCTCCAGTGTTTGTGAATACTTAGGATCTGGCGTCGCATCATTACGAAACAGGTTTTGTAACTTACAGTAGGTTTCGACTCGGTTTACAAGGCTCTTTTCTCTTCCTGTTAATTCTAGGTATTTTAAAGTTTCTTGATCAATAGGGAAGAATCCTGCTGTAGCTCCATATTCAGGTGCCATATTGGAGATCGTTGCACGTGTTGCCAAAGGTAAGTTGCTTAACCCAGTTCCAAAAAATTCTACAAATTTACCTACGACTCCAAGAGATCTAAGGTTTTCCGTAATAGTTAAGACGAGGTCGGTTCCTGTTGATCCTTCTGGCAATTTTCCGGTAATACGAACTCCGACCACCTCAGGGACCAGCATAGGGACAGGTTGTCCTAACATTGCTGCTTCTGCTTCTATGCCACCGACTCCCCACCCGAGTATGCCGAGACCATTGATCATGGTCGTATGAGAATCGGTCCCTATTAAGGTATCTGGGTAAGTTAATCCGTCATTATTAAAAACACATTGGGCAAGATGCTCGAGATTAACCTGATGGACTATACCTGTTCCTGGTGGTGTGACCTGAAAATTTTGAAAGGCTTGTTGTCCCCAGCGTAAAAATAAATAGCGTTCCAAATTTCGATTATATTCAAGAGAAACATTTTGCTGGAACGCATCCTCTTGAGCATAATGATCTACCTGAACTGAATGATCGATAACTAGATCTACTGGCTGTTGTGGGTTAATTAAATCAGGATCCCCTCCAAGATCACGTAGAGCCCCTCGCATTGAAGCTAGATCAAGCACTGCAGGGACTCCCGTAAAATCTTGTAGTAATACTCGAGCAGGAGTGAAAGCAATCTCTTGTGGCATTTGTAAGTTGGGTTGCCATTCAGCTAAGGATCGAATTGAACTTTCTGTAACACTTATGCCATCTTCATTACGTAAGAGGTTTTCTAGCAGTATGCGATGAGTGAAGGGCAATTCATTTATTTTACTAATGCCGAGTTCATCCAATTTATCAAGCCGATAGTATTCGAAGCTTTGCTCAGATCCGTCTTCATCGGTAATAAGAAATTTTGATCGACTTGAGAAACTATCCATGAGTTTTCCTAATTTGGCTATTTATTGATAGATGTCCTAATTATACACATGGTTTGAAAGTTCCCGCGCTCTTTTCGGATTACGCTCTATACTGATATCGATAGGGGCCTGTAGCTCAGCGGTAAGAGCGTCCGGCTCATAACCGGTTGGTCGGTGGTTCGAATCCACCCAGGCCCATGTCCTATTCAGAGGTTAGGTTCCCACTTGATATTAGGAATTTTTAAGCAGAGGGATGCCTTTTTAAAAAATCGAACGATCATCTTTCTATTGATGATTTTTTTAATTGTGGCGATCGTAGCTACTTTTCTTCTTCGCATTGGAGATGGAGGATTACCTCTCGGGGCGATATTTATTTGTTCATGGTCTAATGTCCCAGCACCAGAATTCCCCGATGTTTTTTTGACTTTTGCTGTTGAACCTTTGCCAATTTACTTAATTTTTTCTGGTGGTATTACTTATCTTCTATTACTTCGGCAGACAATTCCGTATATGGCGAAGCGTAAAAACACTCAATTTATATCGTCAGTAGGTACCGAAGTGTCAGTACTGGTACGTAAACGTCAAGTTGTTTCATTTCTTGTCGGTTTGGCTACTATATTGCTCACAGTTTTTGGTCCGATTGCAGCTTATGATTCCACGTTTCTTTCATTACACATGGTTCAACATTTTATTCTTATTACGATCGCACCACCTTTATTATTGTTTGGTGCTCCGATGACAGTACTTATGGTGGCAATGGGTTCATCCAAGCGACGACGTTATATTCTTCCGCTCCTACACTCATCACTTTTTCGATTTTTTACGCATCCTCTTGTTGGGATTGCCTTATTTATTATTGTCCCCACTTTTTGGTACGTAACACCAGCTTTTGCAAGTAGCCTAACGAGTGTACCTCTTCACTTTATTGGGTATGCAGTATTTCTTTTCGCTGGCATTCACTATTGGTGGCCAATTATAGGAAATAATCCAACCCGGTGGACGTTGTCTTATCCTGTGCGTTTGGTTTATGTTTTAGCGTTGGTGCCGATCCATGCTTTTTTAGGCTTACTGTTTCATGAACCTGATAACGTAATATATGAGCAGTTTCTTTTTATACCGCGAACATGGGGACCATCACCGCTTTTAGATCAACAAATTGCTGGAGCCTTCATGTTTATTTTCGGGGAAGCCGTAGGCCTAATTGTAGTTATGATTGTTGCAGTCCAGTGGTCACGATACGAAGACAGAGTGGGTAAGCGGTTAAATGTAATGCTTGATAAAAACCAACATATACGATCTTTGAAAGAGAATTAAATTGCGTAGATATTTAACATTCCTGCTGATTCTAGTTTTTTTAACATTTGCATTTTACGGTTGCAAAAATGCAAATTCAGGAACCACTTTCGAGTTATCAAAATCAGCAGATTCTGAAAAATTTTCCTATCAGGGAGCTCGTGTAAGGCCTCCATATCCTAAGCCGAATGTTGTGCTTACTACGAGTACTGGTGAGCGTTTTGATTTTATAGAACGAACGAATGGATTTCTGACATTGTTATACTTTGGGTATACGAGTTGTCCAGATATTTGCCCGCTACATATGTTTGAGATAGATCGCGTGTTATCTAATTTAAATGTTGAGGCATCACAGCGGATTCAAGTAATTTTTATCACAACTGATCCTGAACGTGATACACCTGAACGGCTTACTACGTGGTTAGGGTATTTTAATAGTGGTTTTATAGGTCTGACAGGATCCCCTGAAGAGATCGATAAGGTACTTTCCTCAGTAGGCATTGCAAAACCCGTAAAAACAGATTTAGGTGATGGTGAATATTTAGTGAGCCACCCCTCTTATATTGTGGCGTATACGCCAGATGATCTTGCTCATATCGTGTACCCAATTCTTTTAAAAGAATCTGGAGGGTTTGATACAGAAGGTTTGTATGTGATGCTTATAAACGATCTCGAGAGATTAGCTTTGTATGGATGGGAAGACAATTTAAAATGACTCGTCAAAGTATAGTTTCAACGCTTTTTCAACGAGTTGGTCGTCAACAGATACTGTGGACCATTTTTTTCGTATTGTTTCTGTTGCTATGCGCATATATCGCCTTTGGCGCAACAATGTGTCGTGTTGATTCAAAAATTGAAAATGCGCAGGCACATTTTACGACTGAAACTAACGGTGTTGTTTATTTTAGAATTGAGTCAAATATTCCTGATAGGGTTAAAGGTTTCCGAACAGTAATTGCGGAACGTGCACAATTACATGCTTGGGCTAAGAACGGGGATCAAAACGTGATGATTCCGCTTGAGGAGATGGAGCTTGATGCAGGGGATTGGTTAATTCTTGAACCTGGAGGACTTCACGTTATGCTGTTCGGTGTTAAGGAAGTTCCAAAAATAGGAGATACATTTATACTGACAGTTGAGTGGGAAAGGCAGGGAGACAAGGACATAAAAGTTTCTGTTGTTTCCCCAAGTAGTGTGCATGGTTCACATGAAGAAGAGGATTCCCGCTAATAATGTTGGTAATTGGAGCGGTATAAAAATGAGCGATATGAAAATTGGTGTGGTTTTTCCACAAACAGAGATAGGCAATGATCCTCAGATAATTCGTGAGTTTGCACAAGTTGCTGAAGGGGCAGGATCTACACATCTTCTTGCCTACGATCATGTTCTGGGAGCTCATCCTGATCGGGAGCCAAGACTTTGGGGCCCCTATACACATGAGACGGCTTTTCATGAACCATTTGTATTGTTTGGCTATCTCGCTGCTGTTACATCAAAAATGGAAATTGTGACAGGTGTAATTATTCTTCCACAGCGACAGACGGCATTAGTGGCAAAGCAGGCAGCAGAAATTGATATTTTGTCTGGAGGACGTTTACGACTAGGTGTTGGTACTGGTTGGAACTATGTCGAATATGATTCATTGAACGAAGATTTTAGTAACCGTGGTGCTCGTGAGGAGGAACAAATAGAAGTTTTGCGGAAACTTTGGAAAGAACCTGTTGTTGATTACACAGGAAAATGGCATCGCATTGATAGAGCAGGATTGTTACCTCTTCCCGATCGTGAAATTCCTATCTGGCTTGGAGGTTTTACTGAGCCTGCTTTTCGTCGCGCAGCTAAGTGTGCAGATGGATTTATTTTTGGAAATTCGTCCGACTCAGCGATTCAGGCACTAGAATCAATCAAGAAACATTTGGAATCTAACCAGCGTAGTCTGGCAGATTTTGGTATAGAAGCGATGCTTGATTATGGTGCCGGTCCTGAGGTTTGGGAACAAGAGATTAAGGCTTGGCAGGATGCAGGAGCTACACATCTTTCTGTGAGGACTATGAATATAGGTCTTGCAAATCCAACGGACCATATCAAGGCAATTGAGAACTTTTTTAAAGTTATCCGGTGATACCGCATAGTTTTTTGGATCGATTAAAAAAACCCCTTTTAAACTGTACTTAAAATGGTATAAAATGGCATGTATGCAAGTATGGATATCGAAGCCCCCAGATCAGAAGCTAGCCTCTTTTTCGCCTACCGTTTTACGGATAGATTCTTTCGTTATGGGGAAATTTAACGGGCAGAAGTTTGCTCCAGTACAAGAAAAAGCCTGGGATTTACATAGGCGATTGAGGGATATTTTTTGGGATGAGGTAGAGCCCCCAGTTTTAAGGCCTCAATTTTTACGAGGTGAGGTTAAAGGTTTTAAGGAAGGCACGGCAGGCGAAAAAATAAAATTTTTTTATAGTAAGTTTGGTGACTTGTTTTATCCAATGGGAAGTAGTTGTGAATTATCAGCTTGGATGCTTGAAATGCGAGAAATCTCCAAAACAGTGGATGCTCTTGATAGGAAGGAGAATTTGGCAAAAATCGGAGCTCTTATAAATAAAAAAATCGGAGATTATACAGTTCCAGAATTCATAACGAAAAAAGCTGGCACTAATATGGTACATATAGCCATAAGACCTTTATGTTTGGCCGGATTTATATGGGCACTTATAGCGCGTGATCATATTGATGGAATTAGTTATTTGCCCTGTCCTGGTTTTGAAATTTGTGGACGTGAAGTTCCTAACCGAACACTTACTGGGAAGAAGCCAAAATTTTGTTCGAATGCTTGCCAAAAGCGTATTGCTAGGCACAGACGTGAAAATAAAGAACCATGGAGGGATAAGGAGGAGAGGAAGAGATATGAAGAACAACTTAAAGTAGCTGTTTTAGCAGCAAGATTAGCACGTGAAGAATTGAAGTATGGGGAACCTGATGAGACTTCATTTACCCCTCAGGAAGCATTTGATAGAGCTTTGTGGGGTGCAGGTCGATGAGAAAGTATGGAGTGTAAATGACTGCTTTAATTTGTTCTTGGGACAGTACCAATAATCCAGAGGTAAATTCATATACGACTGGCAACAGTCAAGAAAGTTTACCAGGGATTACAGTGCCATTAACGGCAGATTTGATGCGTGAGTGGACGTATATTTGCTTTCAAGGGGCAGCTGAATATTATCGCGCAATTGATTTGATACCGGATATTTCTCCTCCAAACGATAATATTTTTTCATTTGTTGGTGGTCGGTGGGTTGTGAATATTGCGGTTGTTAATGCATTTAGTTCTCTTTATCAGGTAGGTGAAGGAAGTGATTGGCTAAAACAGTTTCTACCAGGAGAAGATGAGTTACAGAGTGGTGTGGAAAAGGACCAAGAACGTGCTCAACTTACACGTGAACGAGCATTAAGTCGTTGGCGGGAATCTCAGCATTTTACGATTCGAGAGGCTACGGAAGCTCAGGCAGCTTACCTTTTTTCACTCCGAAGAGATTGGTCACTCCTTGAGGATATTGAACTTTTAGAGTCGATAGAAGATACGACTCTAAGATTAGGGAATGCTTATAGGACGCATTATTTCAATACAGTAGGTGGAGGTGAGCTGACTACTATCCTTGCTGAAGTGCTAGACGAAAATTGTCCAGGTCATCCTGAAGAATGGATTACTGTTTTAACAAGTGGACTTAGCGATGTGGAAAGTAACCGTCCCACAAAAGCCATTTGGGATGTTAGTAGAGTTCTCGTTGAATCCTCGATTCTGAATAAAGCATTTAGTACTTTAGAGACTTCTGAGCTGATGGAAAATTTATTGATGCCTCCTGACGATACATGGGAGTTGTTTGTACAGAAATTTCGGAAACTACTTGATGACTTAGGATTCCGTGGCCAGGGTGAATTGAATCCGTATATCGCTACTTGGGATGAAAACCCAGAGTTTATCGTGAGTAATTTGAAAACCGCGATTTCTTTAACTGAAGATCGTAATCCTTACACGCGGGAGCTATTGCAAACAAAATTGCGTGAAGAACTTGAGGAACAAATTATTTATCAATTGCCAGAGTCAATTCGAGAAGAATTTCAAGAAAATTTGGTTTTAGCCCAAAGATTGAATCGAGATAGGGAAGCCAGTAAGGCGAATGGTGTTAGGTATTCACGTACGTATCGGCCTTTGGTTCGGGAATTGGGGGTTCGATTCGCAAAAAAAGATTTTGTTGCAGATGAAGGTGATGTTTGGTGGCTAAGGCTTACAGAATTGCGTGATTTGGTTCTGAAGGATGCTGCGGATCCCATGATTCAGCAAAAGGTACAATCACGCAAGGAAGAATTTAATTTTCTTGAAGAACATGATCTTCCAGTACTTTTTGAATGGCCAGTTGAACTTATACCAATTAAATCTCTGGAAGTCGCAAAGAAACCACTTTCTTTGCAGGGCCTAGGTGTTAGCAAGGGCAATGTGACTGGAAAAGCGCGTATTGTAAAAAGTGCTCTAGCAG
>CAWVTC010000058.1:0-10296 GCA_963933025.1 uncultured Dehalococcoidia bacterium
ACTTTCACCTGAAGTCCATCAGGATCCCTACCCTCAGTATCGTAGGTTGAGAGAGAAGGATCCCGTGCATTGGAGCCCTCTGTTAGTTGGTTGGGTTCTTACAAGATACGAAGATATTGATAATGTATTACGGGATTGGAAGCGGTTTGAGAATAGTGACGAAGCGGTAGGTCGGTTTGAGCCGGAATTCCGACCATTTTTGGAAGATCCTTTGCCAATGTTATTTTCAAATCCTCCTGACCATACCCGATTAAGGAGTTTGGTTGCTCAAGCATTTACTCCCCGATCTATTAAATCTATGGAGCCAAGAATTCGTGAGATTGTGGATGATCTGCTTGAGCAAATAGATATTTCGAAACCAGTAGATATCATTGATACTTTTGCCTATCCATTGCCGGTTATTGTCATTGCAGAAATGCTTGGAATCCCAAGCGAGGACCGGGTGAAATTTCGTGAGTGGTCTAGTTCAATAGCGAGGATATTAGAGCCAACAACGACAACGGAGCTTTTCTATGAAGCTGCCAAATCTGGAGAAGAGCTACGCTTATATTTCAAGGATTTAATTGCTAAACGCCGTGAGTCTCCTGGAGATGATTTGATGAGCGTAATGATTGCCGCGGAAGAAGGGGGTGACTCTTTAACGGAGGAGGAATTGTTGGTTACAATGAGGTTACTTCTTGTCGCAGGAAATGAAACGACGACAAAGCTGATCGCGAATGGATTATTAGCGTTGTTAGAAGATTCTGAGGCCTTTGAACGATTACGAAAGGATCGTAATTTGCTCGGCCCAGCAGTTGATGAGTTGTTACGCTTTGATAGTCCGGTACAAATCGATAGACGAACAGCGCTAGAGGATGTCTTGATTGGCGGAAAGACAATTAAAAAAGGACAACCCCTACTATTGCTACTTGGTGCAGCGAATCGTGATCCTGCACAGTTTGCTAATCCTGATTACCTTAATTTTGATCGGGATGAAACCTCTCATATCGCTTTCGGTAGAGGTATTCATCATTGTCTTGGTGCGCCATTGGCACGTGTCGAGGCCATGATCGCCTTCGAGGTTTTACTTGATCGGTATGAGGAAATTGAACTGCAAGGTAATCGACCTAAATTTAAGGATCATGCTGTGCTTAGAGGTATGTGTGAAATGCCTGTGCGCCTGGAAGTTAAATAGTCTGTATAGGTGGTGTGATAGATCATCTCAGATTATTCTCCTACTGCGGGTTGATTGGTAGGTTTTATGGATAGGATGTTTTTATTTCAGAATGTTGGGCTTGGCCTACTTGGTTTGGCCGTAATTATTTTCATAGCGGGATTACTTGGTTCCTTGCTTGATTTACCTGAATGGATCTCCATTCCGATAGGTCTTGTTGCAGGAGGGCTGACCATCTTATTAGTCGGTCGTATTACCGCACGTCGTAATGCAAAGCATCAGGATAGTTAGCCGTTGATGATTTTCTTGCCTTAGCCTTCTTGGGGTAGATTTTGGGCAACATTTGAACATTTGTGTATTAATCTTGCAAGTTCTTGCGGGCTTTCTCCAGTTTTAATCCATAAACTTTCTTGGTACTGATATTCGCTGGCAGACATCCGTGGGGTGATGCATTTAACTACTTTTTGACAGAATTCTATAGGGGTCTGGGACTGTCCAGAATTTTGTAAGGGTAGGCCTGTTGTCTGGCAATAAAGAGTATATTTTTCGATAAGCTCTGGAGTCCATCCAGAGCCTCCGCAACTTGCAAATAGAAGGGCTAAACCAAGTGCCGTTACTGCAAATAATTTCATGGAGTCAGAATATCGTAGTTTCCCCAGTTAAACAAAGAAGTTCCAATTTAGACATGACTAGTGGATTCGTTTGTAATGTCCGTAATAACAATTTCCCCAATTGCTCGTTCAGCCCGTGTAGGCGCAATACGGTTTGAACCAGTCATAGGAGCGCCACTGACAGAGATTCTTAAAATTTTATTATTGATAGTTAGCACTTCAACGTCAGCACCAACTTTACGCCAGCCCTGAGGAATTCCGTAACCTTCATTTTCTAAAGCATCTAAGAAAAAATAACTCATTGTGAGTGGTTTCAAATAAAAGTCTGAGCTTTTCATGGAGTTTTCTTCCTCGCTTCTAATTGTTTCTTTTCATCATCCTATCCAAAAATTTCTTTTTTTGCACTTGGCAATTTGTTTTTTTCTCGACTATTTCAGGGTTCCATCGTAGTGTTCGAAGAGTCTATGGGTTTTAAAAATCATGTTGCGATTGCTGGGATTGGAGAGACTGATTACTCTCGTTTTTCGGGACGTAGTGAACTACAATTATCGCTTGAGGCTATCAATTTAGCGCTTGAAGATGCAGGTGTTGATCGAACTGAGGTTGATGGTCTAATGCGCTGGTCTGTGGATACATCATCCGAGGCAACAATTGCCGAAAACTTGGGGATTCAAGATCTAGCTTGGTTCGGTGAAATACGTTTAGCAGGGAATGTTGGAGCTGCATTAGTCACCAGTGCGGCAGCAGCAATTTATTCCGGATTAGCAAATGTAATTGTGATTTATCGGGGCGTGAATGGTAGGTCTGGTCGCCGATATGGTAGAGGTGAAGTTTTGGGCCAGAATGGCCGAGATAGTGCTGCATTTACTGAACCATTCGGGTTGTTAACACCACAGCATGGTCTTGCAATGACTACGCGACGACGTATGTTTGAGACAGGAGTAACTAGCAAGCAATTTGGGATGGTTGCTGTTAGTGAGCGAATGCATGCGAATCGAAACCCGAAAGCTACTTTTTTTAAAAAACCCCTGACACTCGAAGAGCATCAGAATTCACGGCTAGTTGTGGATCCCTTTCATCTTTTTGATTGTTGTTTGGAAACTGATGGTGGGGGGGCGCTGGTTCTTACCTCTGCGGAACGTGCTCGTGATTTAAAGAAGCCAGTGGCACTTATTCGTGCTGCTGTACAGTCGGGGTTTTCGAAAAAAGATTTTATTGATACCTCGGCATTGAAGATGGGTCCACGTTTGTGGTCACAAGCTGAGCTATCTCCATCCGATATGGATGTGGTACAAATTTATGATCATTTTTCCCCATTCGTAATTTTTGCCCTTGAGGATTATGGCTTTCTTGAACGTGGACAGGGTGGTCCCTTTGTTGAGGAAGGTGGATTGTTGTGGAATAGTGGTGGGATCCCGGTAAATACATCAGGTGGACATTTATCGGAGGCGTATTTGCAAGGCATGAATCACCTTATTGAAGGAGTTAGGCAGATACGGGGCCAGTCAACAGCCCAAGTTAAGAATATTGATTTTTCTTTTGTCGATGCTGGAGTTGGTGTGGGAGCAGTTATTCTAGAGCGGGGGCAGTAATGGTAGGGGAAAATATAAATGAAGGAATATCAGGCCTACCTTTGCCGATTCCTAATGCTATATCTGAATATTTTTGGAAAGAGCTTCAGTCTGAGCATTTGGTCATTCAGCATTGTCCGCTATGTGAAACGCTATACCATCCTCCGCGCGTTATGTGTCATACATGTGGAGGATTTGATTTTGATTGGATTCCTATGTCGGGGAAAGGTACAGTTTTTTCGTATGTGATAACTCACCAGCCTGTGCATCCTGCGTTAGAAGGGAAAACTCCATTTATTACTGTGGATATTCAATTAGATGAAGGGCCACATGTTATTTCGAATTTACTTGACATAGATGTAGGTGAGGTGGAAATAGGATTGTCTGTAATTGTTAATTTTCAGCATATTAATGATGATGTTACGTTGCCTGTTTTTCGCCAATCCAAATAATAAGTACTAACATAACTTTTTTATACAAGTATTATCCGTTATTTTTAAAAAGTAAATTAATACAACGGACGAAGTATGACTTTTAAGATACCTAGCAGATTTGTACAAAAAATTGCACAGGAAAAAGAAGCCTCCCCAACCAGATTGTTAAATCCTTGGGAGGAGCAATTGTGGGATGTCCACCGACAGATGCGTGATGTCTATCGATCATCACTTTTATCTAAGCCACAAGGGCTAAGGAGATTATCTGGGTATGATCTAAAGCTTTATATTTCTAAACAAATTGTGGATTTTACTTCGCAATATGGTGATCTTTTTGACTCAACAGGGAGTAAAAAACAATCAAGTTATTTGACAGAAGATAATACCAATTTCATCCAGGAGTGGAAGCAAATTGCGGAGGCTGTGAATTGCTTAGATGCTGGAGATGTTGAATTGCTTATTAATCCTCGGTTAAATCCTTCTCAAGATCGAGAAGCTGATGGAAAGTCTGTAATTAGTACAAAATTGCAGACTTTTACAATACCCGTTCCCTTGCTGTCGGATTCACTTGTAAAACAACCTGATTCCCAAACAATGGAGCTTTCCTTGCAGCCAACCTCCTTGGCCGGTTGGATTTGGCTTTTAATTGCGCGCGATATTACAAGCTCCGTTACGTATTCTCCGTGCACTGGTAATAGAGTTTTTCCTGGTGGTGAGCAGGAGCGGTTGTCAAAGCGGCTTGCAGCTTCATGTGGTCGTGAGGTTCCAAACATTTCACCGTTAGGAAGAAAAATGATTCATTGTTCAAGAGTTTGCGCGCAAAGATATTATCGAAGGAACCAAACGCATAAGCGGGATATTGAGGATAAAGCAGCTTTTGCTTTAGGAATCCAAGCGTTCAGTGCAAGTGATTTTAAATATGGTACACCAGCAGGCGAGGCAGAATTTTTGAATGAGGATCTGCCAAATATTCGAGCAGTGGTGAAAGCTTCACCACCTTTACCCCATTGGGTTCGTGGGTAGCGAGTATTTGGACAATGTTTATGTTTCGTCTTCAACAATGACAGCTGTTCCGTAGGCCATCATTTCGGCTGCGTTTGCCATAATTACAGACGTGCTGAATTCCATACTAATAATTGCATTTGCCCCTAATTGTTCTGCTTCATCAAGCATACGATCGATGGATTGTTCTCGGCTTTCTGCTAGCAGTTTTCTGTATTCATTAATTTCACCACCAATGAGCGAACGTAAAACAGCAACTATGTCGTGACCGACGTTACGGGCACGAATTGTGTTACCCCTCACTAAACCGAGAGTCTTTATAATTTTTTTACCTGGTATATGAGGACTAGTAACAATGAGTATATCTTTCCTATTAGCCATTTTTACAACTCCACATCTTTATAAGGATCTGTTTTTCTTATTTTCAATCTGTTTACTATAACCGCCCATAAAATTGTTAGTACACCTATGAAAAGTAAGAAGAGTGCAATTTTTGGTATAACATGCATTTCTGAAATAAAGATTTCATAGGCCCACCAAGCCAAGAGAATGGCAATGCCAAAAGTAGTAAGAAGTAAGCCAATTCCAATTACAGTTTTGTTGACCATCGTGATTTCCTCGATAGTACGTTTTATTTATTTAATTAGATACTCTTGTTTCGAGCAGTGCTACTTAGTGTATCTAGTACACCTAAGGGGCAAAGAATAGTAGACTTTAGTTGTGAAAAAAAGTGTACTTGAAGGTTTGGATTCTTCTGTAGTCAAAGCGGATTTTCCGTTGTTACGTCGCGAAGTAAATGGTAAACAGATCGTTTACCTTGACTCTGCTGCCACATCACAAAAACCTCAAGTTGTTCTTGATGTATTGAATAGTTACTACGAGGAAATCAACGCCAACGTGCATCGAGGTGCTTATAAAATTGCAGAGCAGGCAACGCTTGCGATGGAAGAAGCCCGGAAAAATGTAAAACAGTTTATTGGAGCAACTTCGGATAGAGAAGTTATTTTCACAAAGAATGCTACTGAAGCAATCAATTTGGTTGCTTATTCATGGGGAAGAAAAAATTTAAATAAGGGTGATGTCGTCCTTATTACTTCACTTGAACATCATGCAAATATCGTTCCATGGCACCAATTGGTTGAAGAGAGAGAAATTGAATTACGTTGGATTCCTCTGACGGCTGATGGCCGTTTGGACTTGGATAATTTAGATGAACTTCTTGATGGCGTAAAACTTGTTTCGATTGCGGCTGTTTCAAATGTGCTTGGTACAATTAATCCTGTCAGGAAGATAGCTGATGCAGCACATTCAGTTGGCGCTTTGTGTCTAGTTGATGCGTGCCAAGCAGTTCCGCATTTACCTACTGATGTAGTCGAGCTAGATTGTGATTTTTTGGCATTTAGTGGGCATAAGATGTGTGGCCCGACTGGGGTCGGTGTTCTTTGGGGGCGTAGTGAAATACTTGAAGAAATGCCGCCATTTTTAGGTGGAGGTGAAATGATCCTGAATGTTACGCAGGAAGGATTTACTACCAATGATTTGCCTTGGAAGTTTGAGGCAGGTACACCACCAATTGCTGAAATCATTGGTCTTGGAGCAGCTGTAATTTATCTCACAGAGTTAGGCATGGAAAATGTTCAAGCACATGGTGAAGAGTTAACGCAATATATGCTTGAAACACTAAGCGAGAGATTTGGTGAAGATCTGATTATTTACGGACCACAAGATGCCAGTTCCAGAACTGGTGTATTTTCCATGAGTTATCGTGATATTCATCCTCATGATTTGAGCCAGGTTCTAGATCAACAGGGTATATGTGTACGTGCAGGTCATCATTGCGCGAAGCCATTGATGAAGTTATTGGATGTAAATGCTACTATTCGTGCTTCGACATATCTTTATAATGACAAAGCAGATATCGATGCTTTAGTTATTGGTCTTCAGTCTGCAAGAGTATTTTTTGAGGAACGCTAATAATTATGGAACCAAGCATGGATGGACTTGAAGACCTTTATATGGAGATTATTCTCGATCATTATCGAGATCCAAGAAATCGTGGTGAACTTGCTCCGCCAGCTCATATGGCAGAAGGGTTCAATCCAATGTGTGGCGATGAAATAAAAGTTTTTTTAGAACTCGAAGATGATCAAATAAAAAAAATTCGAATTGGTGGGCAAGGGTGCTCGATTAGTCAAGCTTCGGCTTCTATGATGACTACTCTTGTAGAAGGAAAATCAATTGAAGATGTTAAGCAGGTTAGCAAGGCATTTAAATCTATGATGGCAATTCATGAAGAGGGGGAGGAAGAAGCACTGCAGGATATCGATCTTGGTGATCTGGAAGCGTTGCAGGGTGTAGTGCAGTTCCCTCTGAGAATCAAATGTGCAATTCTTTCTTGGCACACGCTTGAACAAGGACTAAAAGAGATAGATGCTTCTTCATAGTAGTAGATGTTTTTCGAGGTTGATATACTAATCTAATAAGAGGGGGAGATATGGCAGACAACTTATCCATAAACAAGGACATAACGATTTTTGCTTCACAAAGGATGCGTAATTCTTCACGAGCAGCAGATGATTGGACAAGTCGGGATTTTTATATGGATCCTCTAACTATGAGTTATTTCTATATCAATGCCCTTGAAGAAGCTGGGTATGGCTTTCCCAAAGGGTGGAGATCTGATCGTGCTACTGGCAGTGTGGAAGCACTGATGGAGGATGAGAAAATTATCCGAATACTCTCAGTTAAGGGAAAACTTTCCGTTGAAGATGTAACAGACGAATTGTCTGGATCTGGATCGTAAAGAACGCTGGAAGAATAAAGTAAAATATTTTGTGAATTTACAATTGCTTTTGTGTGATAGTTATCAATATATTCGAAAGAAGATAGCTTAACAATGAGCATATTGCATGTGCCGCAGGGCGCGAAACGTATTGTTTGCTTAACAGAAGAACCTACTGAAATTCTCTATGCTTTAGGTGAGGGTGAACGGGTAGTAGGAATTAGTGCCTACACGGTACGACCTCCTGAGGCAAAGGAAAACAAACCAGTCGTTTCTGCATTTATTGGTGGTAGTGTTGACAAAATTAAGGCGTTGAATCCGGATTTGGTAATTGGGTTCTCTGATATTCAAGCTGATTTAGCTAAACAGTTGATCGCTGCTAATCTGCAAGTTCTGATTTTTAATCAACGTTCTATACAAGATATATTGGAAGTAATCGTAGATATTGGCAGTTTGGTTGAAAAGCGTAGAGAAGCAAAAGTTCTTGTTTCGAGTTATATCCAAAGAATCGAGAAAGTATTGGATCGGGTTTCGTTACGATCATATCGTCCTAAGGTGTATTTTGAGGAGTGGGATGATCCTTTAATTTGTGGTATCGAGTGGGTAAGCGAGATTATCGAAATTGCTGGAGGAAACGATGTGTTTAAGGAAAAAGCACGAGGGCGGAGCGCTACGGAACGCATAGTTTCTGCGGATGAAGTTGCTGATTTAAGCCCGGAAGTTTTTCTAGCTTCCTGGTGTGGGAAACCGTTTGATTTAAATTCGGTTTTAGAGAGGCAGGAGTTACAAGAAATTCCAGCTATCCAAAAACGCAATATTTATGAAATTCCAGCGGAGATTATTCTTCAACCGGGTCCTGCTTCATTGACTGATGGGCTAGATTATGTCGAAAAACTTCTACAGCAATCCATTGACAATTAACCAAGCCTAGTTGTGTTTTACTAAGTCTCATTTTCACCAGTTAACTTTTTGGCTTCCTCCGGGGTTAGCTTTCCTTCTGCAACCAGTTTCTCTGCTTGAACTAAAGACAGTTCTATTTTTTTAAGTGGTTTCATGTACAAGTTACGAATTCGGGGAGTAAGGAAAAACATGATGGTTAGTAATGCGAATAAAAAGAGTGCTGTGAAGCCAAATGAATTACCCGGGCCAAAACGATCAATAGCAAAGCCTAGGGGGATTATTCCTAAGGGAAGTAGGCTCCACTGTAAGCTCACAACCGACATTACTCGACCAAGCATATTATTTTCAACGATTCTTTGGATGGAAGAGTTGTTAGTTACTTGGAAAAGCATTTGTCCAAATCCCATAAGTGCTAAAAAGATGATTGCAATCCGTAAATCATGTGAAATTGAAAAAAGACCAAGTGCGATAATAGCGGTGAAACTTCCGACCATTAGGAGCCGTCCTTTGTGTGGGAATCGATCTGAACTAGTTGAAACAAGTGCACCGATCAAACTTCCTACTCCAAGCATGGAAATCAGGAGGCCTGCGATGAAATCTTTTGACCCAGGATCACCAAACGTTTTTTCCGCGAAGACAACCATAAATTGTTGCAGTGGGAAATTAATTAAGGGCAAAACCATCCCGAATACCAGTAATAGAGGGATAAGTTGGTTATTGCGCAGGTAGTCAACAAGTTCCCTTAGATCTGTCCAGAGACTACGTAGCACGGATTCGGATTGATCGGAATTTTGCTTACCAATCATGCCGTGTTTTGGTAATCGGAGGTCCGTTATTGAGGCTAGGCCAAACATTCCAGCAACGATAAGCATTGTGATTCCATGGTCAGTTAGAAATATAGATAGTCCTACTATGGCTGGACCAATCATTTGCGTTAGGGTGTTAGAGCCCATAGTTAAAGCTAGTGCGTTACCTAGTTTGTGTTTCGGTACAAGTGCTGGTACAAGTGCTTGTCTTGCGGGCATAAAAAAAGCAAAAATTATGGAGAATAGAGGAGCCGTAATTAGCATATGCCAAAACTCGATTTTTCCACTGACAATTAATATTCCTATTCCTAAAAACAGTAAGGTGGAAGAAATTTCTGTGAATAAAAGGATAGTTCGTTTGTTAAGGCGATCTACATAGACCCCCGCAATAGGGGCCATAAACGGTAATACGACGACTGCAGCAACAGTCATCCAAGCCAATGAGGCGGCAGTATTAGTGATTTCGTAGACGACAAGATGGCGTAAAAGGAGCTGCATAGCCATTCCCAGAAAAAATACTGCGTTCCCACAAAAAAACCAGGTATATTCTCGTTCTTCAAAAGAAGAGACGGTTTGTTTAAGAAAAGCTTTGTAGTTCAATGGAAATGTATGCTCCTGCAAGCCTATTGTACGCATCGTATTTGGAAATTCGTATATAAGAGGTGCAGAGGAGTCTGATATATGATTAAACTGTTTTTATTAAGAGGAGTTTTATATGCCAGCCACTAATCAGGATTTAGAGACAGCAAGAAAATTATTTGAAGAAGGTGGATGGGGATCGGGTGATCCATATGGTCCTGATCAGTGGTTTTCTGATGATGCAGTTATGCGTGACATAGTTGGACATGCGGATCCATTAAGGGGAAAGGATGAGATTCGAAAATTTTGGGCGTCGCAAAAAGTTGGAATTACTTTACGTGTGCCAGTCGAAGAAATTTATGTTGCTGAAGATCATCACGGGGTTGCAATTCTCTGGATGGCTTATGTGCAGATTGTAGATGAGAAAAATGAAAATTATGGCAAGTGGGTAACTTTCG
>CAWVTC010000059.1:0-10257 GCA_963933025.1 uncultured Dehalococcoidia bacterium
CTGGTATTGATACAATTGTGGATCTCACAACTGTTGATTTAGGTCGTGATCCTATTCTCATCAATGAAGTCGCCCAGAATAGCCCCGTCAATATAATCATGTGCACAGGGGTGTGGCGTCAGCCTCCGAATGTATTCCAATCACTGGATTCTGATTCAATAGCAGATCTTTTCGTAAAAGATATTGAAGATGGTATAGCTTCTTCACAAATCCATGCAGGAATTATTAAACTTGCAACGGAACCAACTGTCGACGAAGAAAATGAGAAAATGCTCCGTTCAGGTGCGCGTGCACACAGACGTACAGGTGTCCCTATTAGTACACATACCGATGTACGTACCGAATCAGGTATAGCACAACAAAATATTTTTGAGGATGAAGGTGTCGATTTATCAAGGGTTGTAATAGGGCATTCAGGTGACACAACTGATATCAACTATTTAACACGTCTCATGGAAAGAGGCAGCACAATAGGTATGGATCGATTCGGCATCGATCGTGCCCTGACGACCGAAGAAAGAATCGATACGATCGTAAAGCTTTGCGAATTGGGATTTTCTAAACAAATAGTTCTATCACACGATACGAACTGCCAAATGGATGCAAGAAAACGTGAGGATCGACAAGAGATTATGCCAAATTGGCACTACTTACACATAAGCCAAGATGTTTTACCTGAACTGCGTGCTAGAGGTGTAAGCGAGGAACAAATTAATCAAATGACTATCACCAATCCCAAACGTATCTTTGATCAACAAGGTAGTTACTAAGCCCTAAACAGTCATGCCCGAACCGCCATCAACATTGATAGCAGTCCCTGTAATGTAACCCGCTAAAGGTGAAGCCAAAAAAGTCGCCAGTGCAGCTACTTCCCGAGCTTCTCCAACACGTCCAAGAGGAACTGATGAGCCCATTTTTGAATAAGCCTCCTCAAGTGTTAAGTCAGGAAACCTAGTCCCAGCAGCATTTTCAATCTGCCCACTTTTCACAAGACCTATACAAATTGTATTTACGAGAATATTTTTCTTCGCAAGATCTTTTGACATTGCTTTCGTCAAAGCGATACCAGCCGCACGGCTAACACTGGTTGGAAGTGAACCAGCTGGAGGCGCTTTACCTCCAACAGCTGTGATGTTGATAATTCTTCCATCACCAGATTCCTCTAGATATGGCAATGCAACACGACTACAACGGATTGCCGCCATTAGTTTCAGATCAAGGTCCTCATTCCAAATAGTATCGTCAACTTCTTCAAAAGGGGCTGCTGCAGACCGACCCGCATTATTTACAAGAATATCTAACCGTCCATGTTTAGTAATTACAGCATCCATAACACGATCGATATCTGCTGAACGACTCACATCTGCCGACAAAGTAAGAACCTCTTTGCCAGCAGCTTCTTTAATTTTTTTACCAGCTTCATCCAAGAGCTCTTGACGACGAGCACAAATAACAACGTCAATACCTTCGCGTGCAAACTCAACTGCAGTTGCTAAGCCTATACCCTGGCTGCCTCCAGTAATTAATGCAACCTTGCCATTTAATTTTAAATCCATTTAGCTTCCTCGTTTAAAAATCCATACCGCCCATATCCATACCACCCATATCCATACCACCCATACCACCCATACCACCCATATCCATACCACCCATATCCATACCACCCATATCCATACCACCCATATCCATGCCACCCATATCAAAATCCCCGCCACCACTGTCTGGCACAATTATTGCCGCACCAAAGATACGGATCGCCTCCGCGCCATCTTTTGGACACGTCATTGGTTCACCCGCCTCATCACGGGATCGCTTGATATCGAAAACATCATTGCAGTCCGAACAACGGAATTCATAAATAGGCATCATTCCAACCTTTAAAAAAAAGAATTGACAGAAGCGTATCACTGTCTGTCAATTCATGCGGTATGCAATACAAAAGGCTACCATTTGATATAGCCCCCGTAGCTCAGCGGATAGAGTGTCGGCCTCCGGAGCCGAAGGCAGAGGTTCGATTCCTCTCGGGGGCAGATATTTCGCCGGTAGACAGTTCAAAAGGTATCCTGTACGCACACGAATTTTTTACAAGGTACGCAAGCGTGACAAACATTGGGAATTTGCTGAACAAAGATGAAATTTCGTCTTTATTTGCACAAGATGTCGCTTTATATAGCAAACATCACTCTGGACTCATCGCAGTTTTATTGCCTTCACACTTAACAGATCGACTAAGTTCTCTAAAAGCTGAACAGCTTAGACAATCGGCAACAGTAATTTGGGAAAAACCTGACCAAAAAACACAAATGTTTGGTTTTGGTAAAGCAATAGAGCTAAAAGGTAATGGCAAATCAACACTTCAAGAAGGACTTCAACAAGTTAGAAAAACTCTTGAAACTGCACAAGGCAATAGTGAGGCACTGGATGAGTTAAAATGTTTTGGTGGCGCTCGGTTTGATCCCCAAAGCACATGCTACGATGAACTTTGGAAGCCTTATGGCAACTGGTCATTTCTTATTCCAAAGCTATTGATAACTCAATGTGAGAATGGGATAAAAGCTCTTCTAGTTCTCAACATAAACAGCCAAAAGACACTTTCCAAACATGAAAAAAACATAGAAGATCTTCTGTCAAACATAGCGAAACCCGACAGTTCTCCTGATTGTGCTTCTCCAGTTCAAATTACACAGCCTATAGCAGAAGATTGGAATAAGACAATCCAAGTTGCACTCAACGAAATTGAAAATGAAACGTATAAAAAGGTCGTTCTTGCTACAAAAATTAAGCTCCAGACCGATCAGTGTTTTAACACAACCCAAGTGCTAACATCACTAGCTCAAAATTATCCCAATTGCTACATATTTAAACTTTCTTTAGGTGGGGAAAATGACTATACCTGGCTGGGAGCAAGCCCAGAATTATTAGTAGATTTTTTCCAGGGCACCGTTAATGCATCAAGTCTTGCCAGCTCTGCACGGCGTAGCGAAAATGCTATAGAGGATCTCAAGCTTGGTGAAGAATTATTGACTAATCAAAAAGAACTTCTTGAACATGAACTTGTTGTTCAAACAACCCGAGAAACATTAAAAAACCTCTGTACATCTGTAACAGTTCCGCAACATCCTGAACTATTAAAAATGCCCAACATCCAACATTTACATACACCCATTACAGGAACTGCAAAAGAAAACGTAGATTTACTAGATTTCTTACAAAATCTGCATCCTACCCCCGCAGTTGGTGGTTGGCCAAAGGAAGAAGCGTTAGATGCTATTAGACGTCTAGAAAATTTTGACCGTGGCTGGTATGCCGGACCAGTGGGATGGGTTAATCGCAGTGGTGAAGGGGAATTTGCAGTTGCTTTACGTTCTGCACTTATAGGCCGCAACGAAGCCTTCTTATACGCTGGGGCAGGAATCGTAAAAGGTTCTCAACCAGTCAAAGAACTAAATGAAACTAAATTAAAATTACAGCCACTTCTGGAAGCACTCTCTGCAAATTAGGAATATGGCTATCCTCCCAGAAGGTATAACCTCAAACTAGCAAAAATCAGTTACACAATCTCCTATATACTCAGGTCAAGGCCAACAAATGGGAACGAGTGTGCAAGCAGAAATTAACCGTCTAGCAGCCAAGGCTTTTGTTCAATCTCTTATTGCAGCAGGAATTGAGAACGTGTGTATAACACCAGGTTCAAGATCTGCACCACTCACTATCCAATTCGCTGAGCAAAACACGATCAAACCTTGGTTACACCTAGATGAACGATCTTCAGCCTTCTTTGCTTTAGGACTTGCAAAAAAAACGAAACAGCCAGTTGTACTACTTTGTACATCTGGTACAGCTGCGGCAAACTATCTACCTGCAATTGTTGAGGCAGATCTTTCCCGTATCCCACTCATTGTCTGCACAACAGACCGGCCCCCACGTCTTAGAAATGTGGGGGCCCCTCAAACGATCGATCAAGTAGGCTTGTATGCAAAATTCGTTCGTTCAGAAATCGATCTAACACCGCCTATGAATAATGATGGCGTAACCTCAACGAATGATTTCAAAAATGCAGCTAATCGAGCAGTACACGATTCTTTAGGACCTTTGCCAGGTCCTGTACATATCAACATCCCTTTTGAAGAACCACTAACTGAGAAGCCTAATGAACAAATGCGACTACTTACAGAACCTGTTTCTATCCAAACTACACAAGCCCCAGCAAACCCACCTTCAAAAACGGAAATTGAACTAGCAGCACAAGCGCTCTACGCCAGTAAAAAACCATTAATTGTTGTGGGCCCTGCAGAAGGCAATCTGCCTATAGATGCGTTATGTAAACTAAGTGACATTATTGATGCCCCCATACTTGCTGATCCACTTAGCCTCATGCGAACTGGCAAACACGATCTATCCAAAATTATTGACACATACGATACATTTCTACGCGACCCACGTTCAAAAATGATTGAACCCGATTGCATCCTTCGGCTTGGTGCAATACCTACCTCAAAAATACTTACCCAATTTCTAACGCAACTAAAAGACAAACCCGAAACAACACAAATTTTGTGCGATTTACCTGGTTCTTGGAGAGATCCCTTCGCATCAGCAAATATGTCATTGCTCGGCGACCCAACATCTTCAGTTGAGGGAATCCTTAGCGAGCTTACAGGGAAAGATAATACTAACGATGAATGGATAAAAAATTGGCAAACTTTGAACCGGAGTGCTCGCAATGCGATCGATGCTCAAGCAAAAACTTTTACAGAAAACTTTGAAGGAAGAACAGTTATTGAATTACAGTATTTACTGCCAGCCGAATCTGTTTTATTTGCAGGAAATAGCATGCCCATTCGTGAAATCGATACTTTTTCCAGCCAAAATGTTAAGAACCTGAATGTAGTAGCAAACCGTGGTGCAAACGGAATAGATGGAGTTATAGCCACAGCTTTGGGATATTCTGCAGCAAGCGAACCTGTAGTTACCCTCCTAATTGGTGACCTTTCTTTTGCACACGACTTAAGCAGCTTATGGGCAGCAAAAGAGCATAATCTTAATTTGACGATCGTTCTATTAAACAATTATGGCGGAGGAATATTTCATTACCTTCCAGTGCGGGAGCAAGAACACGTATTTGAGGATTGGTTTGCGACACCGAGCAATCTCAATTTTAAGGCTGCGACAGAGTTGTACGATGGTAACCATACTGTCATCAGAAACTGGGACCACTTTAAAGAGGCGATCCAAGCATGGGAGCCCGGCCTACGTGTGCTTGAACTGCAATCTGATCGCGAATTGAATAAAAGTATGCATGATGAATTATGGAAAACTGCCTGCAGGATAGCTTGGAGCGAACTTTGAGTCATTTACGACTAAGCAGTGGTCATGTAATCAATGTTGAGGAATTAGGTGAAGGAGAGCCTGTTGTCTTGTTACATGGCTTTATGGGGTCTTCTAAAACTTGGCAGGGACTTGATACCAAGCTAAGTGCTTATTTCCATATTTTGAGCGTAGACATCATCGGACATGGGGAAACTGACAAACCAGAAAATGTTGAGCCCTATTTCATGGAAGAATTTGGATTGAGTTTAGTTGAAGTACTGGAACTACGAGGTATATCCCAAGCACACTGGATTGGCTACTCTATGGGGGGTAGGTTAGCTTTATTCATGGCAGCAACACATGCAAATTATGTAAAAAAAGTTGCTGTTATTGGAGCCAGTCCAGGTATAAAAAATATTGAAGAGCGAAAAGCAAGAGTCAGCTATGACACAAATCTTGCAAAACGAATTGAAAATGAAGGGTTAGAAAAATTTGTGAATTTTTGGGAAAAATTACCTCTTTTCGAATCACAACTTCAACTACCACAAGCTGCACAACAAAAGATTAGAGAGGGAAGATTAATGAATGACCGCATAGGCTTAGCCAATAGCCTACGTGGTATGGGAACAGGTAAACAACCGTATATCTACAACCAATTACAGCGAACTAACAAACCTATACTGTTGCTTGCTGGATCAAAGGATCAAAAGTTTATCGAGATCGCGAAATCTTTAGAAAAATCTGTGCCAAACACAGAAACGTTTACAATTCCAAACGCAGGCCACGCTGCCCATCTGGAAAACCAAGAGGATTGCGCAACCAAAATAATAAATTTTTTAACAAAATGAACGGATATTTATATGAGTTTAGAATGGGAAACAGTCAAAGAATACACTGATATTTTGTTTACAAAAGCAGATGGTATTGGACGAATTAGTATCAATCGACCTGAAGTACATAATGCTTTCCGACCACAAACCGTCGACGAGTTAATTGAAGCTTTTGGAATTGCCCGAAACGATCATGAAATTGGAGTAATCCTGTTCACCGGTGAAGGAGGAAAGGCCTTCTGCTCCGGAGGAGACCAACGCGTACGAGGACATGGAGGATACGTTGGCGACGATGATGTAGCTCGAATTAATGTAACCGAGCTACATCGTATTATTCGTTCAATTCCAATACCTGTCATCGCACTAGTACCCGGCTGGGCTATTGGAGGTGGACATGTCTTACATATTATTTGTGACTTAACTCTTGCTTCCACAAATGCCCGTTTTGGACAAACAGGTCCACGAGTAGGTTCATTTGATGGTGGTTTTGGAGCTGGACAACTTGCAAGACTTGTAGGGCAAAAAAAAGCAAGGGAAATATGGTACCTATGTCGACAATACGATGCAGAAGAGGCCCTAGAGATGGGGCTTATCAATAAGATTGTTCCACATGATGAACTTGAGAATGAAGGAATACAATGGGCTAAAGAGATACTTAGTCAAAGCCCAATAGCCATACGCTTAATGAAGTCATCTTTCAATGCTGAATTAGATGGTCTGGCAGGAATTACAGAATTAGCACACAACGCAACTATGCTTTTCTACATGAGCGATGAAGGGAAAGAAGGGAGAGATGCTTTCCTTGAAAAACGTGACCCCCACTATTCAGATTTAGATCAATTTCCACGCACGCCGTGAGTGCAACAACTATACAACGTATTCGGTGGCGGCCTTGGCGCATAGCACTCAAAAAACCACTTCTGACGAGTAGCGGATCTTGGACATATCGTGAAGGTTTCTTGGTTTCTATGGAAACCAAGGGTGGAAAGGGAATTGGTGAGTTTGCACCACTTCCCGGTTATTCCAAAACACAAAACAGCTACTTTGATGTGGTTAAATCCGAATTCCCTAAACTCTTGGGGATTGAGCCACAAAGTTTATGGGGAAATCCTTTAACTTTTGCACCAGAGGCTAACTGTGCTATTGAAACCTGCTTGGCCGATATTTTGGCTCAGCAATCAGGAAAATCCTTGGCGTACTGGCTAGCTGAAAAGTTAGGAACCCCCGAACCTTTTACAGACGTACAAGTCAATGGCTTCATAGATTCAAATAATCCAAAAGATGCACAAAAAAATGCTACTAACCTGGTCGAAAATGGTTACAAAACTCTCAAAATTAAAGTCGGCACATCTTTACTAGACGACATGAAATGTATAAGCGCTGTTCGCAGTGCTGTCGGCGAGGATATCAAAATTCGAATAGATGCGAATGGCTCTTGGAACCTCACTAAAACTTTTATAATTATGAAAATAATCGAACGTTTTAAACTTGAATATTGTGAGGAAGCTATACCCTTCACAGAAGGAAAAAACTTAATTGTTTTACGGATTCTGCATGCCTTAACCAAAGTTCCATTGGCAGTAGATGAATCCTGTCGAGATCAGAAAACATTAGACAAAATTATCCAATCCAAAGCAATTGAAAATATCATCGTAAAACCAGCAGTAAGCGGTCTTAAAGAATCTCTTGCAATTATTCGAAATGCGCGCAAGTCCGGCTTAAAAACTATCGTAACAACGACCTACGACAGCGGAATCGGCACAACCCTAGCAATCCATCTTGCAGCTGCCACAGGAGAAAAAAGTGCCCATGGCCTTTCTACTTTAGATCTCCTCTCAGGTGATTTGATTGAAAATCCACCCCAAATCGAAAATGGAAATATTGTAATTCCAAAAAACTCAGGATTAGGAATAAAAACAGACATACAGCAACTAGAGCAATATGCAACGGGAGACTGGGAGGAGGTCAGCTAATGCCTCACATGATTGATAATCCCATAGTAAAAAATGCCACAACCAATCCCAGCAAAAGTGCAGTTCGTGAATATGGGAAAATAACTACTTATTCAGAACTGGCAGAAAATTGTTCAAGAGTTGCCGCGACATTAATTGATTTAGATATCAAGCCCGGTGATCGGATTGCATTATTAGCTAAATCAACCACTCAATACCTTGAAGCCTTTTCCGCAATAACTGGCTTGGGGTGCACCTTCATCCCACTCAACACCCGACTAACTATTCCTGAACTAACCGAAATAATGAGGGACTGCGAACCAAAATTATTGATATGTGACCTAGAGCACAAAAATATGGGGGAACGACTTATAGAGCTAACGAGATTATCCAAATTATATTTGATAAATAATCTTTTCAACAGTTCTTCATCATCCCTGCTAACAGAACACCGATCGGACACACTACATAGCATTATCTACACGTCGGGAACAACAGGTACGCCAAAAGGGGTAATGCTCACTTGGGAAAATCTTTATGAAAGTGCAGTAGGCTCCTCCGTAAACCTGAAGAGCGAGCCAGATGATCTATGGCTATGCTGTCTGCCATTAAATCATATCGGGGGACTTTCTATTCCAATTAGAACTGCGTTTTCAGGCACATGTACCCTACTGCATAATGGTTTTGATCCAATGCTTGTCAGTACAGTGCTACATGAACAATCAGTTAGTCTTGTATCCCTTGTACCAACGATGCTGAGGCGATTACTAGAGGTGGACAATAAAAATTATCCGCCAACCCTTCGCTCTGTCCTCGTTGGAGGTGGACCAGTTGAAAAAGATTTACTCACACGTGCGCTACAACAAGGGCTTCCAGTTATCCAAACTTATGGGATGACCGAAACAAGTAGCCAAATAACTACACTCACACCCAAAGACGCCCAAACACATCTTGGTTCAGCTGGTCGACCTTTAGGAAAAACAAAAGTACGAATTTATCCAGACAAAGAACAATTAGGGGAAATTCTTGTACAGGGACCAGTAGTTACATCTGGCTATTTAAATAACCAAAAAAAAACTGCAGAGGTGATTAAGGATGGCTGGTTTTACACGGGAGACATTGGGGTCATCGATAAACAAGGCTTTCTCTATGTACACGCAAGAAAAGATGACCTAATCATAACAGGAGGTGAAAACGTTAATCCTTCCGAAATTGAGAAATCCTTACTTGAGTGGCCAGGTATAACAGCTGTAGCGGCTACAGGAATCCCTGATACAGAATGGGGACAAAGAATTGTAGTTGCTTTTACAAGTGATAATGAAATTGCAATTACCGATCTTGATAACTGGTTAAAGGAACGACTAGCAAATTTTAAAATCCCTAAACAATACTTGCGTGTCAAATTCCTGCCATCAACAGCAAATGGGAAAATTAAGCGCAGTGCACTGAAGAAGCTTTTTGAAAGCTAAACTAAACTAAACTTTTTAAAAGCGGGGAACATGAGTAACGAACTAGAAAAACTAATAAATGAAAAAGCGATCCGTGAAGTAGTAATACAGTACGCAACTGGCATAGACATGCGGGATTGGGATCTCTACCGGTCCTGCTTTGCAAATACAGTAGAAATTGATTTCTCATCATGGAGCGGTGGTGAAGCACAAACCATGACAGGTGATATTTGGGCAAATAATGTCCGAATGGGACTAAGCGGATTCACATCAACACAGCACATCAGTACAAACCATGTCATTACAATCGATGACAACAATGCAAAATGTGTCTCGTACATGCAGGCTAAACATTTCTTTCCGAACGACCAAGGTGACAATTCTTATACTTTAGGCGGCTACTATACAAACTCCCTTATCAAAACAGAGCTGGGCTGGAAAATTTATAAATGCCAATTAACAGTTACCTGGGCTGAAGGAAACAAACAAATTTTTGAACTAGCTCAACAAAACTTTCAAAACACTACTAGCTAAACTTCTTGTTCAAGCAAAACTTCTTTACTACTAGCCCGTAGCCAAAATATATATAGCACTGGCGTACCAACAGCAAGAATTACTGCAGCTACCAAGTATGCAGTTGGAAAATCACGAGTATCAGCAAGCCAACCAAGCACAGGTTCAAAAAATGCTACAAATAAACTAAACGTTAGTTGATAG
>CAWVTC010000060.1:0-10168 GCA_963933025.1 uncultured Dehalococcoidia bacterium
CTTGAACAATTATTAAGCAACCACTCAGTTGTTCTAGATAGCGTAAACTTGGAGGGTAATCGAACTACATAATTCAAGAAAATGGGGAACATTATGAAAATTGGTATGCAAATAGGAGCAAAGCTAGGAGCTAATGGGACAGCAGACTTGGTTTCTCGATATCGAGAAATAGAGGAGGCTGGCTTCGACACAGCTTGGACGGGTAACCACTTAAATCATGATGCGATGACTATATTGGCGCTCGCAGGAACAGTGACAAGCCGCATAGAACTTGGAACTTCTGTAGTGCCTACATATCCTCGCCACCCAATGGTAATGGCACAACAGGCGCTTACAACATCGGCGGTTACAGAAGGACGCTTCACCCTCGGGCTAGGCTTGAGCCATAAATTTATTGTAGAAGATTGGCAAGGCCTTACCTGGGCAGCACCTATACATCATCTTCGTGAATACCTAACCGTGCTAAATGGACTATTAGACGGTGAACAAGTTATTCATGATGGCAAAGAATACCAAGTTAGCCTTAATACAGCACCCTTCACAAAACTCGAAGTGCCTAATGCCCCGAGGCCTCAAGTAGTAATAGCGGCGCTAGGCCCTGGAATGCTAAAGGTGACCGGTGAATTAGCTGATGGCACAAATTGCTGGATGTGTGGGCCAAGTTATCTAGAATCCACATTGGTACCCACCATCAATAAAGCTGCTGAATCTGCTGGACGACCTGCACCAAGAGTTATCGCAGGATTCCCAATTTGTGTAACTAATAAAGTTGAAGAGGCAAAAATCCAATGCGCCAAAACATGGGAGGTTTATGGACAAATCTATTCATACAAACAAGTCCTAAAGCGTGAAGGAGCATCCGGGCCAGCTGATTTATTAATTGTAGGAAATGAAGATTCAGTAGCTAAACAAATCGAAGGGCTTGCTAGTATTGGAGTCACTGAACTTAATGCACATGTACTAGGTCTACCTGAAGACCCAGATGCAATTAGCCGTACAACAAAACTCTTGGGAGGACTCAGTAAGTAGCAAAATAAAACCGCGACTGAGGCGTCAGAAAAATGTTAATTCATATGAAATTGACGCGCGTTATTATGACGAAATTCATCAATCTTGGAATTCAGACCTTAACTTCTGGCTACCCTTTGTGGAAAAAACACAAGGCGAGCTACTAGAAGTCGGAGGAGGAACAGGACGAATCACAATTAGACTAGCCGCTGAAGGCTATCGAATAACCAGCGTTGAGCCTTCGAAAGAGATGCGTGATATAGCAAAAATAAAGTTCGTGGAGAAAAATCTTTCCCCACACTTTATTAAAGGCAGGTTACCTAAAGTATCGCTACCCAAAGAAAAATATGTAGCAGCCCTACTACCAGCTGATGTCTTTTTATACTGCAATGATCACATGGAACAAAAACTAGTCCTTAATAAAATCGCAGATGCGCTCATGCGACATGGACTCATAGCTTTTGATTTACCTGGGCCAGTATTTGGTCTTGCGCCAGAGAAAAATGGTGAGCCAATCATGGCCTTTCAGGCAGAAAATCCTAACAATCACTTACAAGAAGTACAGCACATTTGCTATGACGACATAGCTCAAACAAGGCGGAAACTGATTATTCGATACTACACATCCACCGGAAAAGAAGAGAGCATACACGAATTATTGTATGTTTCTCTTGAAGAAATAAAGGTTCTACTCAAAAAAACAGGGTTTGAACTGGAAAATGTTTACGGAAATTACTATCTCGGATCGTATACTCCAAAAAGTGAACGCATGATTGTAGTAGCACATAAGAGAGAGGCCTAATGAAACCTCGAATAGTTGTTGATGCGATGGGTGGGGATAATGCTCCACAAGAAATCGTTGCTGGCGCTTTAATGGCCGCAGGTGGGCTTGATGTCGAATTAATCCTAGTTGGAAAAACAAAAGCTATTGAAGAAGAATTGTCTGGAACGCAAATGAATCAAAACTTGAGAATTGTCGACGCCCCAGATGTAATCCCAATGGCAGCAAAAATTGATGTCGTTAAAGGCATGCGTGGAGCATCACTCAATGTCGGAATGCAAATGATTAAAAAAGGTGAAGCAGATGCATTAGTTACAGCTGGCAATACAGCGGCAACCTTAACTTCTGCAATGGTGAACTTACGCAGAATTAAAGGTATTGCTAGGCCAGCTTTGGCCGCCTTCGTCTCGGCAGGTGAAGGAAAGATGACCCTCATGCTTGATGTTGGAGCAAATGCAGAATCAAAGCCTGCCCACTTAATTCAATATGCTCATATGGGTTCTGCAACAATGGAAAAAATGTATGGCGTTAAAAACCCACGAGTTGGACTACTCTCAAATGGTGAGGAGGACAGCAAAGGAAATACCTTAACCCTGACTGTTAATCGCTCACTACGAAAAAGCAGGCTTAATTTTGTTGGAAACATCGAGGCAGGGGAACTCCCTCAATATGTATGTGATGTTGCGATCATGGATGGATTCACAGGAAATATTGTTATGAAAACAGCTGAGGGAATAGCTGAACTTTTTACAAGTGAACTAGAACGTGCAGTACGCATGACTCCTTGGAACCTTGCGGCTGGACTGGTTTTAAAATCTGAATTACGTAAAACACAAAGACGACTTGACTACCGAGAATTTGGGGGAGGCCAATTGCTAGGTACAAATGGAATTGTAGTAATTGGGCATGGTCGATCTAATTCACGTGCAATTTTTAGTGGGATTAGAGCAGCACGGGATGCTGTCCAAAACAATCTTTTGGACGTTATAACTGAAGTTGCTGCAAAAATTCCTGAATTTTCCACCGAAACTCCCTAAAGGAATTGGGATGCAAACATCTTTCTACGAGGCAGACCAATTCACAGGATCCAAGGGAAAACACTACCTAACAATTGAATCAGATTATCGATGGGAAAAGGGTGATGAAGTATGGGTTGAAGACTCAGATGGACAAAGTACAAAATTACGAATCACTTGGATCTTAATAAATATTGCAGCAACTGGCGTTGTTGAAAGAGAGCTCTTAGGATTACGTATTTAATCCATCAATATAAAGTGTGGTCAGGATAACAATTAATTGTGAGTAATTTTTTTAAGAGCTAGGACAAGTTCATCACGCACAAATTTATCCTGTTCAAAAGAAAGTTGTTCGTCCAAAACGCTCCGATATGTCGGCGATATATCAAACCGGAAAATTATATTCGCAATAGCCCAAACCGCATGACCTCGCACCAATGGCGCATTGTCCTTTAAGGCAACCGCCAGCGACTCAAGGTCTTGGGCTGTTCCTACATTTCCTAAAGCAACGCAAACATTCCTAAGAAAACCATCACGAGTCGCACGCAAAATCGCTGACCCACGAAAACGTTCTTTAAAAGATTGTTCATCCAGTGATAACAGTGGAATGAGCATAGGAAGCGCATTTTCAACAGAAATCGGTACTGTATCTGGATGCGCAGCTTCAACTTCAGAGCCAACAGGACAAGCATCAAGGCAAATATCACATCCAAAAATCCAATCATTAAACTTTTCACGAAGGTCATAAGGAATAGGCCCCCTATTTTCGATAGTGTGATAAGAAATACATAAACGTGAGTCCAAAACACCACCATCACCTGCGATAGCGCCTGTTGGACAAGCTTCAATACATCTTGTACACGAACCACATGATTTTTTTAATGCGTCGTCAGGTTCCAGGGGGAGCGAGGTTACAACAGCACCAAGCAAAATCCATGGACCAAAACCAGGAGCCAACAACATAGTAGATTTACCAAGCCAACCCAAACCAGATCGTGCAGCAAACGAACGTTCTAAAAGTGGACCGTAGTCCACAGTGGAACGAGCTTCAGCTGAAAAATCAGATCTGATATTTTTTACGATTCTCCGAAGTTTCTTTTCAAAGATACGATGATAATCACGGCCTCGCGCATAGCGAGCTATTCGCCCACGAGTAACATCTTCTTGATCGAGTACTGGATCAGGTGCATGCGCAGGTATACCAGCCAAAATAACGCTACTAGCATTCTCCAAAAAGGCAACTGGCTGGCTAGCACGGGAAATCCAGGCCGCATCCATCCAATGTAAACCTGTCAGAGCACCTTTTTGAAATGCGTTATTAGCGGCATCACAAGCTTCTAGCAATGGTTCTGCGCTAGTTATACGAACAAGATCAATACCCTCCGAAAAAAATAAACTTAAGACATTATCTCGAGCACTCATTTAAATAAGATACCTCTAGATGTTGACGGGTTCGAACTATTACTGTTGAATAGAACATACGTTCGAGGTTAATATGAAGACTTTAAGCCCCAAACAAGAACAAATTCTTCAATATATTTGCGATTTTATTGAAGAGAACAATTATCCACCCTCAGTTCGTGATATCCAAAGTGGCTGCACTATTAGTAGCACCTCCGTAGTCGATTACAATATGCGTGCACTTGAAACCCATGGTTATATTAATAGGAATAAGGCTGTGGCTCGTGGATTAGAACTTCTGTGGAAAAATGAGGAAACTCAACAAAAACAAGATCAGATTAGAGAAATTCCTCTTCTCGGACAAATTGCTGCTGGAACTCCTATT
This sequence comes from uncultured Dehalococcoidia bacterium, assembly GCA_963933025.1. Taxonomy (GTDB): domain Bacteria; phylum Chloroflexota; class Dehalococcoidia; order Tepidiformales; family Tepidiformaceae; genus JAKUNN01. The sequence continues at coordinate 4,592 of CAWVTC010000060.1, forward strand.
GATGTACCTAACAGTGAAAGTTCTTGGGTACAGCAAGCAGAAGAAATTATCCCGGTTTCATCCCACATGCTCGGAAAAAATAAGGATATTTTTGCACTCAGGGTAAAAGGCACTTCTATGATCGATGATTTGATCGATGATGGGGATATTATTTTGTTAAAGCCTGCAAAATCCGCAGAAAAAGGTCAGAAAGTTGCAGTTTGGTTAAAGGATGAAGCGGCGACAACATTAAAACGCTATTACCCCGAGGGTAACCAAATCAGACTTCAGCCAGCTAACAAGACAATGGATCCCATTATTACTAAATCTGAGAATGTAGAAATCCAAGCTATTTTCATCGGTTCCATCAGGCCAGCTGACGAATAACAACTGTTAAAGAGATCTACCTTGCCCTTTCGATCTGAGTGGAGAGAGTAACAAAAGTTGCGCTAAGGCAGTCTCAAATCCAACTTGTTCACGCATCTTCCCCGTTTTAACAGAAAAATCAGCAGAAACAAGTATTTCCAAGGCTTTGCGTGGCCCACCAGGACCTAGCCTACGGGCACGATCAATGGTTTTATCTACGCCAAAACGAATATTATTCCTTGAAGCAATCGCTTCATTACGAAGTCCCTCGGCCAACATCTCCTGAACATTTGCAAGCATGCGATAACGGCCAGCAATAAGACTAATCAATGACTGCGTGCTTTCACCTGTAGCAAATAAAACACCGCATGCATCATAAGTTTTCCTAGCATCACCATCTAAAACTCCATCAATTAATTGCCAAACTGTCGCCTGTCGCTCAATACCACAAAGTAAATCAACATCATCAACTGTTGCCTCCCGATCTTTTACATACAAAGATAATTTAAGAATTTCGTTGGCTAAAGCATCAGGGCTACCCCCTAAGGAGGTAGCCAGCAACTTTACAGGATCTGTTTCTACCGGCCGACGCCACTCTTCTTCTTTTGGCAAAGGACGCTTCGAAACTCCTTTACTAAAACGCAAACCCCTCGAAAGAGCTTCGCCTTCAATAAATCTAAAAAGATCTTGCTGTCGAAGTTCAGGGAAAATTTCGATACTAATACCTTCAATCGTGTGTAGCCTTTGCAAAAGAGGATTACGAGTGCTTAGTGGCCCTTCACGAAACACTAAATCAGTTGTTTTTGGAAAATCCAAACTAAGAGCATCGATTAATGGATCAATAACATCTTTTTTTGCTGTCTTAGCACGAGAAGATTTACTTTCAAAATTACTTATAAAATTTTCAACTACAACCACTCTACGTGTAGAAAAAAAGGGCCTAGTAAACGCTGCATTAACAATTTCATTGACAGTTATCGAACCCGTTAACTTTGTAGGTGGATCTATAATCTCATCGGAAGCATTACCATTAGTTATTTCTGCACTACGACGCCTGATAGCCAAATCGTTAGAGCCGTGAAGAACAGTTATCATAATGATGCCACTACGATCGTAGCAGAATAGAGAGCATATAGCGCATGAAAAAAACTTTTTTAGGGACAATATCACTACTCATACTCATTCTTTCAATTGGGCTGGCTTGTACTGCTACTACAAGTACACAAAAATCTGAAGTGGTTACTGCTGTAGCGAGCCCCACTGCTACCTCAACAGCTCAAAATACTACTGAAACAGGACCAGTTCTCCATGACCTAAAGACCATTGATGAACTGAAGGAACAATTCAATAAAGATGTTGGAAAAACAAGATTAATCCTTTTATTTTCACCAACCTGACCAGTTTGCCAATCAGGTGCCCGTGAGGTGCAAATACTTTTAAACAAAAATCCCACCAAAGACATTGTTGTCTATGCAATATGGTTCAAGGTAATAAATTCTGATTCTCGATCTGCCTGGTCGAGCATACTTCTGACAGATGATCGAGTCACACATTTTTGGGATGAAAAACTTATAGCTGGGCCTTGGTTTGCAGGCTGGGGACCATATATCGGCATTCAGGCTTCTAATGGGTACCTTTTATGGGATGCATTTCTACTATTTTCGAGAACAGCATCGTGGGAAAAATACCCGAATCCCCTCTGGTCAGGAGGCGCTCCAGTTGTGTACTGGATGGAATCTCTAGAGCAATCATTTTTAGCACTTTATGAACAATGACGCTCAAGCGTATATGATGGATTTGTATCTAATGTAAATTTTTGAGGAAAAACATGGAAGCAAAGGCAGCAATGAAACTTACCCCTGAAGGGGGGGTGGAAGTACACACAGTTCAAGTTGACGAACCTAGGCCTGGCGAAGTTCGAGTACAACTCCACGCTTGTGGACTCTGCCATACAGACCAATCAGTCCTTGAAGGTTCACTTATGTTTGGGGGACCTATCGTCCTTGGCCATGAAGGGGCCGGCATAGTCGAATCAGTAGGTGCTGGTGTAAAAAGTTTGACGCCTGGAGACCACGTAGTGATGACATGTACAGCGTTTTGTGGACGTTGCAAGTGGTGCGTTGAAGGACAGTATTCACAATGCGCTGACATGCCACTAAATGCTGCACGTAACGGAATTACTAGAACTCCTTTCCATTTGAATGATACTGATCTTTCAGCGTTTGCTTCAGTCGGATGCCTAACAGAATACACAGTTGTACAAGAACAAAGTGCCATAAAGATCCCTAAAGATATTCCTTTACCTGAAGCTGCTTTACTTGGATGTGGAGTCTTTACAGGAGTAGGTGCTGTCTGGAATAAAGCAAAGGTTACTCCTGGATCAACTGTAGCTGTCTGGGGAGGGGGCGGTGTAGGACTAAATGTTATACAAGGCTGTCTGATTTCAGGAGCACGAACGATAATTTCTATCGATCGGATTGGTCAAAAAGCAGAATTTGCAAAAGAATTTGGCGCCACTCATTCAATCGATTGCAGTACTACAGAGGCAGTAGCTGAAGTAATGCGGATCACTGATGGTATTGGAGTCGATTATAGCTTTGAAGCGATCGGAAATGCCGGGGCAATGGCAGAGGCTTATACGGCAGTACGCCAAGGCGGAATTTGTACAATCGTTGGTGTCGCACCGTTTACAGAAATTTTAGAATTACCTGCTGGCTTAATCGCTATCCAAGAGAAAACACTGCAAGGCACATTTTATGGAGGAGGTGCTGCATTACGTGACTACCCACGTTTAATAGAATTATATAAACAAGGAAGGCTAAAGCTTAATCCTCTTATCACAACAACCTACGATATTGAAGATTCAGAACAAGCCTATGCTGACATGGCAGCAGGAAAACAAGCTGGACGCGGTGTTGTTTTACTTCAGAATTAACAAATTTTCGTAACAATATAAAATCTAAAAGGAGAAAAAAATGGGAAAACCAACTGCAACGGATTATACAGAATTGAGAATGGTAGCAGAACGTTATGTTGATGCTGTAAATCGCTTCGACCCTGCTGCATGGGGGGAAACATGGGCACCTGACGGTGAGTGGACTACAACAGAAGTTCGAAAAGGCCGAGAAAATATGGTCGAGGTTTGGACAAAGATCATGAAAAGCATCGATATGGTTTTCATGAAAGTCTATAGCGGCGTAATAGATGACGTAAGTGGAGACACAGCTACCGGACGTTGGTATCTAGGTGAATTCTTGCATAGAGAAGGTGGCACCTCAGAAAATTGTATCTGTTACGAAGACACGTACACACGTATAAATGGGCAATGGTATATCCAAACACGTAGATTTGTTGCCGTATATCGCGGGATATCTGGATTAACAGCTGAGGGATTCAAATCAGAATTTCGCGGATTAGGTGTGTCTGCTTAAATAATTTAATTAGCTTCCTAAGTTGACAAATTGTTACGCGAACGCTCTTCTCGATAATCCTTCATCCTGGTTGCGTCACTGGATAACATTGGACCTAATTCACGTTCATCAATTATCCCTGCATGATGCCCACGAGACTTAGCCCCGTCGAAAGAGTACATATCTTGTCTATTTGTTCAGCATCAAATGGATAAATAGACACTGTCTCATGATCTTTCGCTTGCTTAGCACGAGCCATACTGAAGTCCTACCTTCCAGATTTTAGAGTGCTGGATCCAAGCAAGTACGTCAATAACAGCAATACAAAACTAGCGACATTAAATGTTGGTAGCGCGTACGGGATTCGAACCCGTGATCTTCGCCTTGAGAGGGCGATGTCCTTGGCCACTAGACGAACGCGCCTACCTGTTATTCAGTATATTCGAGTAACGAGTTGAAAGCTTTCAAAACGTAAATACAAATTACTGCTTAAAAGGATTTTTACCATCATCTGTGTTAGGGGGAATAGGATCAGCTGAAATACCTAGCAAACTTCGTCGTGCTATTTCATACGTATGCTTAGTACGTGCTTCACGATTAAGTAATCCCTTGAGTCGATCTGGTGAAATTTCTTCACCTTTTAAAAAAACATCATGAAGGCGACTCAACTGTTTCTGCCAAGCAAGCCAAGCAGACTCATATTGTTTAACAACAGTCTCTTCAGAAAAAACCATATGCTGGTTCCTAATTAAATTTGGTAGCGCATAGGGGATTCGAACCCCTGATCTCCGCCTTGAGAGGGCGGTGTCCTTGGCCACTAGACGAATGCGCCTTGAATACCGAGGTTATCGAAGGAATCCATCGTGTGCAAGATTACTATCGATACTTATACAAGTCTGATAAAGTAAAATTGCTTAAATTAAACAATTGCGGACCATATGCCTAAACAAGTTGAAAATGCTGCAAGTGACGATTACCTATCTGCAATTTATCGATTAACGCATGATGAAGGTCTTACCGCTTTTGCAGTTCGCTTATCCGATCGATTAGCAGTTACACCCCCTTCTGTAGCGGGAATGCTTAAACGTCTGCAACGCGACAACCTGGTGAATCTAGACAAACGCAAATCAATTATGCTGACTAAAGAAGGCCTAAACAGAGCTGAGAAAATGGTTCGACGGCATCGATTAGCAGAATGTCTACTCACCTCAGTTATGCAAATTCCTTGGTGGCAAGCCTATGAAGAGGCACATCTTCTAGAACATGGCATTTCCGATATAACAGAACATCACCTTTTCAAAGCGCTAGGAAAACCTACTAAAAGCCCATTTGGCTACCCGATTCCTGGGACACGTGATGCTAATCAACCTCTCTCAATGTCGACTCTTTCAGAAGCAACTACAGGAACTGAAGTTCAGATTGATCGAGTCTTTGAAGAAGATGAGCAGTTATTGCAATTCTTTGATACCGAAGGACTCCATCCAGGTACCATTGTCAAAGTCGAACTCGTAGAACCATATCGAGGAACACTAACAGTACGGATAGGAAGTCGATCAGTAGTTTTAGGTTCACAAGTGGCTGAGCGTTTATGGACTTGTAAGCCTAAAAGCTAAGCAGAATCACGTAAGATAAACAATGTCTACAAACACTACTGTAAAATAAACTGTGAAAGGTGAACAAATGGCTGATTATAAAAAACCGATACCCGTACCAACTCCAGAAACTCAAGATTTTTGGGAAGGTGCACAAAAGGAAGAACTACGGCTACAAAGGTGCGATGCCTGTTCCGCAGTTATTTTTCCACCCAGACCATTTTGTCCTT
>CAWVTC010000061.1:0-10149 GCA_963933025.1 uncultured Dehalococcoidia bacterium
TTTGAGTAATCACAGGCATCCAACAATCTCCGTATGAAGCAATCCTTTTGAAAGTATTGGGACCAATACCGCCTAGAACGATAGGAGGATGGGGCTTTTGAACAGGTTTTGGCCACTGCCAAGTTGGTTCAAAATCTACGTACCGTCCATGATATTCAGATACTTCCTTTGTCCAGAGTTCCTTCATTGCTTCGACTTTTTCCCGCATTAGCCTAAATCTAGTAGAGGGATCAGTTCCGTGATTTTTCAATTCAGGTGTGTTCCATCCTGCACCAATGCCAAAAATTACACGGCCATTAGAAATTTGATCTAGTGTGGCAACCTCTTTTGCGCAATTGAAAGGATCTCGCTGGACTACCAAACAAATTGCAGTACCGAGTTTAATTTTCTTTGTTACTGCTGCCGCTGCGCCAAGTGAAACAAAGGGATCAAGCGTACTAAGATAATTTCTAGGGATCTCAACATCGTGCTTAGACACAACTCCATCGGGGAGTGGAAATACAGTGTTAGTGGGCATATGTGAATGTTCAGGGAACCATATCGATTCAAAACCAAATTGTTCAATTGCTGCTGCAATTATTGGCGGACTAATGCTGTAGTGTGTTGGGAAAATACTAAATCCAAACTTCATTCGGCACCTTAGGGGTTGGGTTTCATTTATTCAAAAATTTCTGGAGTATAGAAGCCATGAAACTGATGTGGAACATGATGAGTAAGTTTGAGTGTACACACATGTTCAACTGTTTTAGCATGATAAATTTGTAGTTCGCTACGATGTTCAAAACCGTTGTAGACAACCTCAAGAAGGTAACCATCATCCTCTGCAGTGGCACCTATTCTTGGCGCAAAAAGTGGTTCGGAGCCGTAGTAACCCGGGGGTAAGGTGACGACCTTTGCTTGTCCATCGAATGTAACTCGGGAGATGGCATTAAAGAAGCCGTTCGCACCGTTATCAATTGAGCAGGCCGTATATGTGACATCGTTACGTTGACCACTAAAGGTAGTGTTAAAGGTAGGAAATTCTGACTCTGCTTCAGCAACCTGCTCGCATGTCATTTTTCCCGTTGCCATGTTCAATCTGTAACGCATATAAGATCCTCCACTAAAACGACATTCCGGATTGAAGACATCACTGAGTGTTGCGTTGACATCGAAGCTATTTGAGAACATGCCATCAATAATAATTTCATTGCCTTCTTCGAATGCATTTCCAAAGTGGATGATGGCACCGGGATCTGTTTCAAATCTGCGAACTTCTCTTAAGGTGTCGAGATCCACAACTATAATTTCCATTGTGATACGCGGGTCGAACTTAATCTGATCAGATATTGTTTTTGTACCCATTAAAACTGGCAGCATATTGCTGAAAACGATTGAACCTAAAAAGAAAATTGCATACTTGTTACTTTGCGCATAATCATGGCAGAAAGGAAAACTTTTGAGAGGAATTTGTCCCTTTTTGAATAATTTCCCATTGGGATTAATTCGATACAAGTTGATGCATGTCTTTGGACCCTTTAGTCCGTATCCAGAGACGCCCGCGCCAAAATTTATGTAATCACCAGTCTTAGGATGCACCTTGCCATGGGCACTGAAAACCATCGATGATTCTAGCTCATTGTCATAATTAAATTCACCTATAGTTTCTAGTGATTCAGGAATTAATTCCCAGGGTTTTCCACCCTCATTCAATGCTAATAGGTGTCCGCCATGGTAGATCGTATTGGTATTAGCGGGATTCGTCGGCATTTTCCCAAAGTTAGTGAACATGCCTCCAGGAATTTGTGTGCCAAAACCGCGATAGAGGACTTTTTGTGCTGCAGTCTCTGCTATGTATTTAGGGGTTTTAACATATCGATTTTTAAAGTGAACAGAACCCTCATTAAAGGTAAAGGCACAAAGCATGCCATCACCATCAAACCAATGTCCGAACGCCTGACCACCTATTTTTTGGCGTCCGGGGCCATTGCGAAAAAATGTTCCCTTGATATCAGTAGGCACTTCACCTGTAATATCAGTCAGATAGTAGTTATATTCGGTTTCTAAATTCTCAAGTCCGCCATGGAAGCTGGGGATATCATTGTTATCGGCTTCGTTTGATTTTTCCGCAGTTAAAGTGGTTTCACTCATTTGTGTCGTTCCTCAATTGTATTACGCTGGTTTTTTTAGCGTTTTGTTTAATTATATGAATAGTTTCGTTCAATTTGTAAACAATTTTCTTTTCTGTATTGCATGTTGGATGTATTCCTTTTTAAATACTGTAATTCTCGTAAATATTAAACGTGTTTCCTGAGGTGCATCCTTACATGCTAATTTAGGTTCAAGGAGTTTAAAAAGAACGGATGTCAAAATCGGATATTGAATCAATCGACTTTCTTGATCCTTCAACGCAGAGTTGCCCATATGAAGCATACGAAACTTTAAGGGATGAATGTCCTGTCTATAAAATTCCAGAAGTCGGTTCATACATGATTACGAGATATGATGATGCACGAAACATTCTCCGTGATCCGAAGACCTTTTCAAGCACATTTCCTTCCCAGGACAGGCCCCTAAGTGAGGGCATGAAAAGGCATACTGACATCCTTCAAAATGAAGGACTAGGAAGAACAGGGACTTTACAACGGTTAGATCCACCAATGCATACTGCATATCGGAAGTTATTGAACAAAGCTTTTAATGTAAAAAGGATGAGAGAAATACAGCCTTACATTGATAAAGTTGTGAATGATTTGATTGACGAGTTTGTTGATGGTGGAAGTTGTGAATTTGTTAGTGAATTTGCTGTTCCAATTCCATGTACAATCATTGCCGATCAACTTGGTGTTTCGCGCGAGTATTTGCCGAAACTGAAAGCTTGGTCAGATGCAATGCTCCTTCCTGCCAGTATGATGGCAACTTTTGAGGAAATGGAGGAAGCTGCGTACCTAGAAGTGGAGGCACAACATTATTTTTCCGAAGTGTTTGAGGAGAAGAGGCATAATCCAACTGATGATATTATTTCCGAGTTGGTGAACTTAGACTTTGAAGGTGAAAGAAAACTGACCGATCCTGAATTGCAGGATTTGATGCACCAGCTCTTAACTGGTGGAAATGAAACAACTACGAGTTCTATTTCACATGGGATGTGGTTATTAATTCGACATCCAGAACAGATGGAAAAGCTTCTGAGTAATTTAGAATTGATTCCTAATTTTGTAGAAGAAACTTTACGTTACGAAACGCCAGTTCAAAGCCTTAATAGAGCGACGACTGAAGATGTTGAGATCAGGGGGTTCAAAATACCAAAGGCGAATAGTGTGATGGTGCGGTATGGAGCATTGAATCGAGATGAAGATGTTTTTGAGGATCCGGAAATTTTTGATATTGAGCGAAAAAATGCAGCGAAGCATATGGCATTTGGTGCTGGTGCGCACCACTGTATCGGAGCAATGTTAGCAAGAGCAGAAATGGAAACTGCATTCAGATGCTTTTTTTCAAGGATACGAAATGTTGAGTTGCAAAAGCCTTTGCAGGAAGTGCCTCATCATCCGAGTATTTGGCTTCGCCAGTTGAAAGAGCTTCCGATTACTTTTAAAAAAATCTAATTTTTGAAAAGTTGTTAACTAAAAGTAAAACAGAGCGTTACATTACATACGGGGTCGGAGTAGATTGAATGCCAGCTTTACAAGAAGCACCCCCAACTGATTGCCCTAAATGTAGTGGCCGAATAATAATTGAACGTGATTGGCATGGCACTTATGGAAGTTGCATTATGTGTGGCTACATGCATGAAGTTCTTACAAAACCACCAGTAGATGTTGTTGCAGAAGAAGCTGCGATGCCTGTCCGTCTTCGTCGTCGACAACCATCGCACGGTAAGCTTCGCTTATAACCTAATAAGTAAGGGCTTGATGCGTTATTTTGTGGTTTCTGATGTAGCATCTTCGGATTCGTGTCGCCGAGTGATAATCATGGGTGCTGCGCCCTGTAAAACAGGACGTTCCCACGCACAAAATGGACAGACTGGCCACTCATTTGCTAATGGCTTTTTGCATGAGGGGCATGGTTCTTTAAGCCATTCAGTACAATTAGGACAACGTAAATAATCATCCTTTACCTGCTGCTGACAGCCGGGGCACAATAGTTTGGCTTGCAAGTCTTGTAATAGAGTTTCCTCTTCTAGGGTACGATCGTATAAGTTAACTATTGTGTCCCTTGGACGTAATATTAAATAAATCCAGTAACCAAGTAAAAAAGTACAAAACACTAAAAGTATGCAGAGAAATTGTAGAATTAGATCTTTTGTTCTTTGTCGAATATCTCTGAAAGTCCAAAAAACCAAAGAGACCCAAATAACAGCTATGTAAATTATTCCGGCGACTATAAGAATGCGAAGTGAATCTTCCCAAGATCCACCTGGCCAATTTTGAAGAACATTTTTCCCAAAAGCACTCTCTAACATTAGAAGATTATAGCACCGTCAGTTTTTAGCCCGGTTAGTTTCCGAGAGAAATGCTACAATTGTGCGCCATGGGTTTTTCTGAAGACAATTTGAATGCTGAACAGTTGGCTGCTATACATTTTTCGAAAGGTGCTCAGCTAATTGTTGCGGGGCCTGGTAGTGGTAAGACCCGTGTGATTACTCATCGCCTTGCTTGGCTAGTTGAGAGTGGGCTAGTAGAGCCTTGGCAGATGTTGGCTGTGACTTTTACTAATAAAGCAGCGAAGGAGATGAGAGTTCGAGTACAAAGTTTGTTAAATGAAAAGACAGTGGGTTTGCAGATAGGTACTTTTCATGCCATGTGCGCACGTTGGTTGTCTGCATATGGAGAGGCAATTGGAATTTCTTCAAATTATTCTATTTATGATGCTGATGATCAGTTGTCCTTAATGAAACGAGTTATTGAAAACCTGAACCTTGATAAAAAAAGGTTTGCTCGACCTGTTTTGTCAGCTGTTTCACGTGCTAAGAATGACGGACTTACTCCCGTAACATTCAAAGGGAACGTAGAAAAAGATCTGTCCTCAAGTTATTTTCAAGAGGTTGTAGCGCGTGCATATGGAGATTACCAGAATGCTCTTCGACAGGTTCCTGCTTTGGATTTTGATGATTTACTTCTAGAGGCCGCCAGATTATTAGATCAAGATTTAGAAACTCGTGAGCGTCTTGCAAATAGATATAAGCATGTGTTGGTAGACGAATTTCAAGACACAAATAGTCTGCAGTATCGTATAGCTCGTTCGTTAGCCAGCATACATGGAAATATTTGTGTTGTAGGTGATCCAGATCAAAATATTTACACATGGAGGTCTGCCGATCCGGAGAACCTCAACACTTTCCTCACTGATTTTCCTGAAGCAACGACTTTTTTACTTAACCAAAACTATCGCTCAACGCAGAAAATCCTAGATGCTGCATCAAATTTAATCAGTCACAACAAAAATCATGTGGAGCGAAAGTTATGGACTGATCGTTCTGATGGCGAGCTAATCAATCTTTATGTCGCTCGCAATGATGACGACGAAGGCCGCTTTGTAGTCAAAGAGATTCAACGGCTACTAGCTTCAGGAAAGACATTAGCAGATATTGCGATTCTCTATCGTACGAACGCACAATCGAGGGCGTTTGAAGAGGCTTTGAATAGATTTCGGATTCCTTATCGTATTGTTGGAGGCATTCGCTTTTACCAAAGGCGTGAAGTAAAGGATCTAATCGCATACTTGCGATTAGTGAACAATATTTTAGATGAGGCAGCACTTCTCCGAATCATAAATGTTCCTTCCCGTGGTATCGGCAGAACAACCATCAGAAGACTTCGGGAAATTGCTGATGCAAGAGGAATTTCTGTTTGGGAGGCATGCGAATTAGTTGTTCAGCAGAAAACAAAGGAAATTTCAGAGCGTTCAACAAACGCTATTCTTCGTTTCGTTAACTTAATCAATAATTTACGTGAATGTGTCCCTGATTTCGAGCCTTCTCAATTGTTGGAAAAGATTATTGAAGATTCCAATTATGCTAAAGCACTTAACGAAAAGGCTGCACCTGAGCTACAGGATCAACTTGATAATTTACAAGAACTTTTATCTGTTCTTACTTCTTATAGTGAAAGATCTGATGACTTTTGGGATGAAGATATTGAAAGTCAGGATGTTGTTACTCCACTCATGCAATTTTTGAATGATGTTGCTTTAGTGGCTGACTCAGATGAAATAGAAAGTGATACTTCTGCTATTACTTTGATGACGTTACATACTGCAAAAGGGTTAGAGTTTGGTACAGTTTTTATCGTTGGTATGGAAGAAGGGCTATTACCTCATTCACGATCGTTAGAAATGGGTGATTACACGGCTATTGAGGAGGAACGACGACTTGCATATGTGGGGCTGACTCGAGCAAAAGATCTTTTGTATCTTACTTATGCTAGTCATCGCTACCGTCAATTTACTAGTGGACAACCATCACGTTTTTTAAATGAGGTGGGTTTGTCATCTTTGAAACAAGTGAACGATGTACATATATCTATTCCTTCGACAAAAATAGAACGAGATGCGCCTGTTCGAGATGCTGATAAGGTAGCAATTGCTGCAGCATGGAAACCTGGTGACCGGGTTAGGCATCCGAAATTTGGTACTGGCCTCGTTATTGAAGTGCGTGAACGTCATGATGACATGGAAATTGCTGTGGCTTTTGAGAGTAAAGGGGTGAGACGTTTATTGCAGTCCTATGCCCCATTAGAGGCAGATATTAGTTAAGTGACTCACGTTTTGGAACCATGACTTTTCGTGTAAATGTAAGGATTGTTTCTTCACGTTGGTTATAGCCACGTGTATCAACTGTTACAATTCCTCGATCTGGACGTGACTGGGATGCTACTTTATTTGTGATGGTTGTTTCTGCATAAACAGTGTCACCATGAAAGGTTGGCGCTAGATGTTTAAGGGATTCAATTTCAAGATTCGCGATGGCTTTTCCTGATATTTCAGTGACAGTCATGCCAAAAATAATTGAATAGACTAATGTTCCCACAACTACATTTTTCCCGAATTGGGTTTCATTCTCCGCGAAATGGGCATCTATATGTAGGGGGTGATGGTTCATTGTTTGCATGCAATGAAGAACATCGTCGTATTCTGTAATAGTTCTGCCAGGCCAGTGTTTAAATATATCTCCAATAGTAAATTCTTCATAGAAGTTTCCAAAAGTTTCTCTACCATCATGTATCGTCATTGGGTGCTCCTAAAAGTTCTTGGAAACTTAAATTTGGTATTCGCGCAATAAATTCCGTGCTATTACTAATTTTTGAATATCGCTAGTGCCTTCTGCAATTACCATCACCGGCGCGTCGCGATAATAGCGTTCCAGTGGTAATTCGCTGCTATAGCCAACTCCACCATGTATACGCATTGCATCCAAGACCACTTCTTGTGCAACTTCGGTTGCGTATAGCTTAGCCATACCTGCTTCTAGATCGGTTCTTAGTCCAGCATCTTTCTTTCTAGCGGCATCAAATGTTAATAGACGAGCTGCACGAATTTTGGTGGCCATTTCTGCGAGGCGTAATTGTTGTGCTTGGTGTTGTGCTATTGGTTTTCCAAATGCAGTTCGTTGTTGGGCATAGCGAATAGCATCCTCAAATGCAGCTTGTGATACACCTACCCCCCGTGCTGCCACATTAATACGACCTACTTCAAGTGCGCTCATGACATGCTGGAAGCCGCTTCCTTCATCACCACCCAAAATATTTGAAGCTGGTACGCGTGCATTCTCAAATGATAATTCTGTAGTTTCCACTCCTTTATAACCTAATTTTTCCAGTTTTCGTCCTACGGAAAAACCTTCTATTCCTGAATCAACTAGAAATGCAGTGATTCCTTTATGAGCTGGCGTAATACCCATATCGGTTTTAGTTAAGACTAGGTAAATTCCTGCCCTTTGCCCATTGGTTACCCACATTTTCTGACCGGATATCAGGTAGTCATCGCCATCTCGTTTTGCTTGTGTTTTTATTGCTTGTGCATCGGAGCCGGCATCAGGTTCAGTGATACTTAATGCCGCACGGATCTCTGGTTCTACCATACGGGGTAGGTATTTGTTTTTTTGTTCTTCTGTTCCATAAGTATTGATTGCCCAACCTACTAAAACATGAGTATTAAGAATCCCGGCTAGGCTCATCCATCCCCGTGCTAATTCAATACAAACTCCTGCATAGCATTCAAAACTTAAGTCAAGACCTCCGTAGTGTTCGGGGATTTTAATTGCGAACAAACCCATTTCCGCCATTCCTTGAACTAGTGGCTCAGGAAAGGCGTCAGCATGTTCAAATTCACTTGCAACAGGCTTTACTTCTTTGTCTACCCACACACCAACATTGCTTACCACTTCTTTGGCAATGGGATCTAGAATATCGGCTGCGTAATCTTTTGGCATGGATTCCTTTATAGCGTATTTGCTGTGAAAGTTTTAGTGTTCAGCTCTTTTGCACCTACCAAAATTGCCATATTTCCATCAGGGTGTGCGTTGTCCATCATTAGCTGATGGCATAAGCCTGTCTCATCGAATTGGAAGGTTCTAGAAAGACATGGGTCAATTTTTTTTGCGCATACCAGATCGTTAAAAGCACTGGCTTCTTGATCGTTTGCAAAGTGGGATCCTTGTAGTCGCTTTTGGCGCATCCATAAGTAACGTAAGTCAACATCAGCATTATAGCCAGATGTGCCGGCGCATATTACAACCATGCCTCCGGTTGAGCAGACAAACATGGATGTAGGAATAGTGTCCTCTCCTGGGTGTTCAAATATGATACGTGGATTTTTCCGTTCCCCGAGTGCATCCCAAATAGCTTTGCCGAAAGAGCGGGCACCGGATAAAAATGTACCCATTTCTTCATCATTGCCCCAGTTGGGTAATCTTCCCCAGTGCGAGAATTGCTTTCTATTGATATAGCCAGCTGCTCCCAGACTTTCACAGTAGCTTCCTTTCTCATCATTTGAGACAACAGCTACTGCCTTTCCTCCGGCTAATGTAACCAGTTGGATAGCCATAGATCCAAGTCCACCTGCCCCCCCCCAGACCAGGACAACATCTCCTTCACGCACATTATGAGGAGTCCAGCTGTGGAGCATACGATAAACAGTTGCGCCTACTAGTGTAGGTGCAGCAGCTTCTTCCCAAGTTAAGTGTTTTGCCTTAGGTAGACACTGATGAGCTTGAATTTTTGTAAATTGTGCAAAGGACCCCCAGTTAGTTTCATAACCCCATATACGGAATGACGGATCAAACATAGGATCTTCGCCTGAAAGAACTGCGGAAGACGAAACATCCCAAGAGCCGCAATGTACAATTACTTCGTCTCCAACCTTTATGTTTTTAACATTTTTGCCAATGGCATAAACAATACCTGAGGCATCTGATCCCCCGATGTGAAAGTCTTCTAGCTCCCCTGCTTTCTGTCTCGAAGCAATAACATCTACTGGACTACCCAATGCTGCCCAAACATTATTGTAGTTCACGCCTGCAGCCATTACATATACGAGTGCTTCATCAGGACCAATTTCAGGAACTTGAATCAACTCATTCTTAAACGCTGTTTTCGGTTCACCAAAACGTTCTTGGCGTACAACTTGAGCGTACATTTGGTTGGGTATTTTTCCAATTGGTGGAGCTTCACCAATTGGAAAAATTTCATCTATTTGATTTACCATCACACATTCCTCGCAGTGTGTATCTATATGTGTTCAACGATTGTACAGCCAAATTTTAACGTATGGAATTATTAACAAAAATCTCTATGTTTTCTTGATTTCGTTATTTTACTAACCAGTTGGTGTGCGAGGTATTGCTCACTTTATATAATTTTAACTATAGCGCTGCAGTTCGTCAGCCCATTAGTGAAAATTTTGTAAACTTAAACTATTGTAGGTATATCTGTGCTTCACGAATATGGTCATATTGCTATTCTCGTTATTATTGCTCTAGTGTTTCCTGCTGGAGCCCTTATACAATCTTGGATTTTTCAATTTGTTCGAGTGCGTCCACGGGTAAGCTCTGATCCGATAAAAGAAGATACGTATGAGTGTGGAATGGTAACTCGTGGTTCATCGCTACCCCAGTTTAATTTTGGCTTTTATGTTTTCGCACTGTTGTTTTTACTAATTGATGTTGAGATT
>CAWVTC010000062.1:0-9765 GCA_963933025.1 uncultured Dehalococcoidia bacterium
TTACACATACTTTTTAAGGAGACAAAATGTCACATTCCACAAGCAGCTCAACAGCTATTGAAACACTTATCGTACACAAGGGTCATAACTTTAATTACAGCGGGTTTTTCGCAATGTTTGATGAAAATCCTAATGTAAACGCAACAGCTGTGGAACAACCAGCAGCTCAAGTGATGCTCCGTCCAGAAAATGTACAGCCTTACGAAACTATTGTTTTTTACGATATGTTGGCCATAGATGGCTCACCTATTCCTGAAGACTACAAGACTTCAATAGAAGCTTTGATTGAGAGTGGGAAAGGCATCGTGATGATGAATCATGCGACATTACAATGGCCAGCTTGGAATGGTTGGAGAGAGATCAGCGGAAGCTCCTTTAGGTTAGGAGGTGAAGGTGAAGTTTTTGGGGAAGTAGTTCCACCATCCGGTTATCGCGGTGGTGGTGGTGAGCCAGAACGCAATGGTCATCATCATCTTTCACCTGTACAACAAGGACATCCTGTTTTAGAAGGCTTAGAGGATGGGTTTGATATTGTTGATGAGATATATATAAAAACTAAAGGTTTTGAATCAAGGCCAGGTATCTTGCCTCTCATGCGTAGCGATTATCCGATGGTTAAAGAGAATTTTAATGCACCTGTTGCTTCAGCTGAGGAAAGAGCAAAGTGGGATCATCCAGAAGGAAGTGACTTAATTGTCTGGGCAAACAAAGCAGGAAATAGTCCTGTAGTCGCAATGGATGCAGGTGATGGACCAGAAGCATATGAAAATCCCCAATTCAGACGACTTCTTGACAATGCTATCCACTGGGTAGCCTCTGAAAATGCCAGAGCATGGGTGCGCAGTTAATTTATTTTGAAGCGAGGCAATGGAAAGACGAACAATATCTTCGAATGAACAAAGGCCACATCAAAAACTGATGACATTGATTCAGTTTGTTGTGGGCTTAATACTCACACTCCTTTGCATAGTTCTACTATTGAGCTGGGGGTATGAGGTTGGTCTTTATATCGGAACCTATCCTTTAATTTTTGCATTTTTAGCTGCCGCCATAGGTACCCCCTTGGTTGTTTTGTTATATCGGAAAATTCTGTTCCCTTATTTTGCCAGGCTTCGAAAGTAACAATGTCCAGCAGTCAACCTATTTACATCAAGCCATTAATCCAATAGCTTTTTACTATGCTGGGAAAAGATAAGGAAAAGTCAAAGGAACAGATACCTATTGATTTAAAAGTAGCGATAGCTTGGTTTGAGGAACAAAAAAAAATACACAGCGTCTGCGGGCACCGATAAATGACTATCTACATCTTGAGTATAATTGGCTAGCGTAACTCCATGAGTACCAGCGCTGCAGTAATACTAATAGCATCCATGTACGTTATCACGCTAAGCTGCCTACTCTGGCTTGGTATTTCTTGGGGTATGGGGAAAATTAGCAAACAAGATAAAGCTAAGCCAACTGAATCAGAAAATTAACAATTTAATCATTAAGATGATATTGTTGACCGACTAACTTGACTTAAGGAATAGATAATGACTCTTCGAATCAATGATGAAGTTCCCAACTTCACGGCTACTACAACTGAAGGTGAAATCAATTTTCATGAATGGCTAGGTGGCGAATGGGCATTGTTATTCTCACACCCAAAGGATTTTACTCCGGTTTGCACCACAGAATTAGGTGCAGTAGCAGCCTTAAAAACTGAATTTGATAAGCGTAATTGTAAAATTATTGGAATCAGCGTTGATGGTGTGCATGACCACAATGCATGGTCGAAAGATATTGAAGCTTCACAAGGCTACCCCATCAACTATCCATTAATAGGTGATCCAACCCTTGAAATAGTCAAATTGTTTGACATGCTTCCGGCAGAAGATGGAAATACTGCACAGGGTCGCACTGCAGCCAACAATGCAACTGCGCGTTCTGTTTTTTTTATTGGACCTGATAAAAAAATTAAGGCAACTCTCACCTACCCGATGAGTACGGGACGAAACTTTTTTGAATTATTAAGGGTTCTTGATTCGATGCGCCTAACTGCAGCTGAACAAGTTGCGACTCCAGCCAATTGGAAAGATGGAGATGATGTAATTATTCTTCCCTCTGTCTCAGATGAAGAGGCAGCAGAAAAATATAAAGACGGCTGGCAATCACCTCTCCCTTATATAAGACTGGTAAAACAACCTTAGAAGCCTAGCAAAGGGCATACTCTGGTTAAGATCTATTTAAAAAAATTTATATATCCCTGATAAATAAAACAGGAGCTCACTGCGAAGAATTTTTGCTTAGATCGATGAGTACTTTGCATTGTTCACTGGGATTCTGCAACTGCTGAAAAATATTCGGCAACTCTTCAAGACTGATTATGTTAGTTACCATTTTTGTAGCATTAATTCGTTTACTTTTGATCATACCAATCGTGAATTCAAAATCTGCTTTCTCATAGGCCACGGCCCACTGTATACGTAACTCCTTGGAAAATGCTATTAAGGGTGTGATCGTGTCGGGTTGATCACAAACACCTATTCCCATTACTAATCCTTTTTTGGGTGCCCTTTCAATGCACTCTTGCATTATGCCGGGGGCTCCAACGCAATCAAATTGTATTTCTGGCTCACCACCTGTAGCGATCATAAATGCTTCCACTGTATTCGTACTAGGATCTATGACGTCATGAAAACCAAGTTCTTTAGCTTTTTCAATTCTTGTAGGTGATCGTTCACTGATAACCACGGAACGAGCCCCAAAAAAATTACACCAGATGGCACAAGCTAATCCTATCGGACCGGCTCCAATAATTAAAATGTTTTTTTCGCTTATCTGGCCAGCCATTTTGGTCGCATGCAACCCTACTGCTAGCGGTTCAACTAATACCGCTTCAATATCGGTCATTTGGTCAGGTATTTTGACGACTAGATCATGACCTACTTTTACAAATTGTGAATAGGCCCCAGTTATAGCTCCGAGACCAATTGTTTTACTACCTATAAACGGCAATGATGTAACTCTGTCCCCGATAGAAAAATTGCTATCTTTAAGATCGATGCCAATTTCAACAATCCTTCCAACAAATTCATGTCCGAATACGGTACCTTTAGGAGCCTTAAAAGGGCCTTCTCTAGAGGCATGTATGTCTGTACCGCAGACTCCACAGTAAGAAACTTGAAGAAGCATCTCGTCGGGTCCAATAGAAGGTTTTTCTACATCCTTTATCAAAAGTGGTTTGTCGGGTTCGGAAAATACGGCTGCTCTCAAAGTTCTGGACTCCCATCGAATAAAAGTTTCTATATACTTGTCTTCAATTATTAACGCAAAGTCTAGCATCACTAAGCAGACCACGCTTTTTAAAAAAGGTTCTGAAAAATTTTTATATAATTACTAAAACAAACTGCCAAGTCATATAAAAATTCTGGAGAACTTAGGACTTCATACCATGAGTAGCAACAAACATGAAAAGGAAATTAAATTGTGTAGATTTTGCAAGCAGGCGATCTACAAAAAAATGCATGCCGCCATATTCGCGTGGGTTACGCAACCTACGGAGAACGCAAAATGCGAAAATGGTAGGAATGGCTTACATGAACCAGGACACAGTGAAGTTTCGCCAGATGTAAACGAATTCAGCTGGCCTAGCTAACGAGCTCAACGTATAGGTCCACTCGTTGTGGAACGAGCGAACTCATACGGATTAACCTGAGAAGAAAAAGGGCGGTGAACTTTACCGATTAGCATTACTATGATCACAGTAATGTTAATCGTAGCGTACAATCTATAGTAATTGTGAGAGAAATTAGGTCTGTAGACTGACGTGACTAAATCAATCTATGCGTTCAGCAAAAACCAACTAACAGAATACCTAAAACGTATTGGGATTACTGAAAAACCAACCCATACTGTCGCAGGACTAGAACAACTTAGCTACGCACATTTTTTTTCAATTCCTTTTGAAAATTTTAGCTCACATCTAAAAGAAAAGGGGAACCTGCAATTAAAAAGTCTCTACAATAAATTGGTCGTGCGTCAGCGTGGTGGCATTTGTTACGAACAAAATCTTATTCTTGCTGCGGCCTTAGGTGGTCTAGAATTCGATTACGAATTACTTTCAGGACAAATGGCATCACGTGATGGCCATTTTGGACCACCTTTCGATCACCTTACTCTGAAAGTTTCCTTAGACAAGGACTACCTCGTTGATATCGGAAATGGAGAAACATTCACAACACCTTTAAGTTTTGAGGGGACTTGGACACCTCAGGCAAGAGGTGGCGTATATCGCATCGTGACGGATGGCAAGCAATCATATCGAGTAGAACAACGAGCAAAAAATAGCCAGGTGCGAACTGTGTATTTATTTACTGGAAAACCTCAGAAAATAGAAGCGTTCGAGCCAATGTGGAAATTTCATTCAGAATCACCGGATTCACACTTTGCACGTGGGTGGATTGCAACTCTACCACGCGCTAATGGGGGTCGTTTAACGGTAGCGAAAGGAATAGAAATGGAAACAACACCACAAGGCATGGAGAAACGAGCAATTGGATCAGCCCAAAATCTAGAGAGGATTTTGAAGGAAAAATTTAAAATGAAGGATATTTCAATTCCGACACAGTGGTTCAAATAGAAAATTCTCAAGTTGCTTTGGCGGGTACAACACTTTCGTTTAAAGACAATTCTCCGCCGTCAATAATTCGAGCATACACACGGCTCCACCCTGGGTTTTTTGTCTGGTCAATCCTTACAAAATCTTCATCCTTAAAATATGCAGCAATCTTATAACACGGCGTTGTGTACTCCGTTATCTCAATGCAAACACTACCTATCTGGAAACGTTCCCCTGGAGTGACAGTGTTCCAATCAAGACCAGAAACAGTAAGATTTTCACCAAGATCACCCGGCTTAATTGAATGACCTTCCGAATTTAATGCTTCTTGCAACTCGAATGAGAACAAACAGAGTGCACGCATTGGACCACCATGAGACTTAGTGTTTGCCTGTTTATCACTTTCGATGCCCAAAGCATTAATAACTGCATGGGAAATCGAACGCTTAGGTACTCCTCCATTGCTAATATTAATACTTCTAACAAAACCATTTTTACAAGGCATTATTTCTCCCTTTCTCCAGTTGGTGTCTCGTAACTTTTAATTCCTTAGGAAGCCCAGGATTAGGTGAACCAACGGTATCTCCCAATACAATAACCTCTGCACGAATTACATCAACTGAAAGATCTAGTAATCCAATAGTACCTAGTCTCACCTCTTTATGATGTGGCAATGTAGGACTACCGGGATTAAGGAACACAACCCCCTCACGACATTCAAGACGTTCAACATGAGTATCTCCAGCAATCAGAATATCAATTTCTTCTCCAGGAAAACATTGTTGCTTTAGCTCTTCAATGGGTCTTGATTCAGGTCTTAATTCATGGGTAAGTCCAATACGCCACCCTTCGATTTCAAGAAGATGTCCATCTGAGAGTGAAGGGTGATCAAAGATATCATTATTGCCACGAGCAACAAAAATTGGAGCAAATTGTTCAAGCCAATCTAAAACACTAGGTGCAGTCACATCTCCAGCGTGTAAAATCAGATCAACCGTAGTGAGGAATTCGCCTGTCACCGAACCAAGCTCATCCATTGAACGGATAAGCGAAGGGAGATGAGTATCGGCAATAACACCTACGCGCATATCACAACGTTAAGGAGCAAAGCGCACGTGCGCAACGTTCAGGAGAAAATATGACACAAGAAAGAACTGCGGCGATTGTCGGGGTATATGAATATCCCCTTCGCGTCGCACCAGGAATATCAGCTATGGAAGTAAAACTAGATTCTATAGCACAAGCACTTGCAGATGCTGGTCTTGAATGGAGTGATGTAGACGGCCTCTATGATGCTGGGGATGGTGAAGCAGGAGGAGGCTTGCAGCTAGCTGCTTACCTTGGCATAAACCCAACAGTAATTGATACGACCCAAGTTGGCGGCTCATCGTTCGAATTTCATGCAGCACATGCCGTTCGCGATATTGCAGCAGGTAAATGCAAAGTTGCAGTTTTGAGTTATGGATCAACATCTGCTTCCAACCGTGTAGCTATCGGAACTGGCGGCCGAGTATCACCTGCACCAAATTGGCAGCAAAATATGGAGTCACCCTATGGTTCCACTCTAATCTCAAATTACGCAATGGTTAAACAACGTCACATGCATGAATATGGCACAACTACTGAACAGTTGGCTGGAATTTCGGTAGCAACAAGAAAGCATGCAATGCGAAATCCAGATGCAGTTAAAGCCATGAATGACCTACAATTTGTAGAGGTGCGTGAAATCACTGTAGAAGATGTACTTGAGTCACGCATAGTAGCAGATCCGCTTCACTTATTAGAGTGTTGCATGATTAGCGATGGTGGTGGTGCAGTAGTAATTGCATCCGCAGAAATTGCAAGAAACTGCAAAAAATCACCTGTTTGGATCATTGGATCTGGTGAAGCAACCAAGTATCTTGAAAATAACGGAGATATTACTATAAGTGCCGCCGCTCAAAGCGGACCCATTGCTTTCCAAGAGGCAGGAATTAGCCCGAATGAAATCGACATAGCAATGATCTACGATTCTTTTTCAATCACTGTTGCTGTCTGCTTGGAAGATCTAGGCTTCTGCGGTAAAGGAGAAGTTGGTGACTACGTCGCCAACGGAAGACTAGCCTTTGATGTCGAAGGTACCCCTGCACTTAACACGGATGGTGGAGGATTATCCTCAAATCATCCTGGCATGCGAGGAATCTTTCTACTGTTTGAGGCTGCGCGACAATTAAGGGGCGAGTCAACTTCTCAAGTAGAGGGAGCAAAACTAGCTGTTGCACACGGAAATGGCGGACTGCTTGGTGGAACACACACCGGCGGAACCATAATTTTGGCAAAAGACTAAATCAGGAGAATAAATATTATGCCTAATCGACCACAACCACGATTTCCAGAACCCAATACCGAAACTTTTTGGGAGGGATGCCAAGTAGGAGAATTACGTTATCAGGTAAACAATTCCACAGGTAACGTGATTTTTTATCCCCGCCTACATGATCCCCAAACAGGCTCACGTGACTTCTCTTGGAAAGTCTCAAAAGGAGAAGGGACAATCTACACATTCTCTGTAGTGCGTCAAAACCGAATGCCTAATTTTATAGACTTAGGAGCCTATCCAGTTGCATATATCGACCTTGATGAAGGCTTCAGAATGATGAGTACTATAGTTGGTGTTGACAATCCAACAAAGGATATTTCTATAGGCCAACGTGTACGCGTAGAGTTCGAAAAACAAGATGAGGGAGAATACCCAATTCCTGTTTTTCGACCTATCTAGTTTTATAGCTTGTACCGATTTAACCTGCGCCGGCCGATAAGGCAGCGCGGGCTGAAGCTAACTCATTGTGCTTCCCAAAAATCGTAACCACATCCCCTACCCGTAGTTCAGTACTACCATTGGGAATGAAGGATGATTGACCCCGAGTAACCAAGACGATAAGTGTGCCTAATAACGCCTGATTCGAAGAAATTGGGCGCTGTGCATTGATATCTGTTACAGCGACTCTAATAACAGTTACATCTTCCTCAACCTGTGCTAGCACATCAAAAATTCCAGGATCGGTCACCATGTAAGCAAGCTCAGTAGCAACAGCTTCTGTCTGGCTAATAGGAATTGCACCAACTTCTTGAAATACCTCAACATTCTTAGGCTCATTCACACGAACATAAACATTCGCACAATCCAACTGTGAGCGCGCAATTTGTGCTGCTAGTAAATTGACCGGATCATATGGGGTAGCTATTAACAGTGCTTTCGCATCCTCCACACCTGCAGATCTCAAAGTACGCGCTTCGCTTGCATCACCGACAACAACTGCATAGCCAGCCTCTTCTACTGTAGTAGCAACCTGTTCATCGGATTCAATCAAAACTATTGGCTCACCTGCAGCTTTCAATATTGACGCCGCACGTAATCCAACTTCACCTGCACCTGCAATGACAATACTCATAGGTTGCACCTTTAAAATACGGGCAAGAAAACCCGCGTAAACAGATTGTATTCCAATAGTTAATGCTACAACTAAAAACACAAGCGCTGCGAGCTGATCTGCATGTTCAAGTCTTCCAGAAAGTTGAGAGGCTGCGACAGTGGCTAATGAAGCTGCGACAATTCCCCTAGGAGCAACAAAAGCTAGAAAAAAGCGCTCACGAAAACCTAAATCACTACGTAAAGTAGCAAGGCTCACTAACAAAGGTCGCCCAATGAAGACAACGATAGCGACAACGATAAACCCTCTTGGCCATAAACCAACAATGCTATCTATATCAATGCTTGCCGCGAGAAGAACATAAACAATAGCGACCAACCAGGCACTAATTGATTCTTGACCCTCATTAAATGCTTCACGATGTGGAATAGCAGCATTACCCACTACGAGAGACATAGCAACCATTGCGACTAAGCCAGATTCAGAAGCCAAATTTTCAGAAATCGCAAAGGCACCTACAGCAGCACCTATAACTAAAAGGAGAACCTCACGCCCTTTGATATTGGGGACAATACGGGTAATAAAATATGTGAAAGCACCTATAAGAAGACCGACTACGAGTCCTATGACAATTCGGGAGGCAATGAATCCAACCGGCCATAAGTTGCGTATTCCCTGATCTACCTCTACTGCATCAGTTACTACCACTTGAATAAGAACAAGGACTAATAACGCACCAAATGGGTCAATGATTACGCCTTCTGAGGAAAGCACTGTACGTATACGATCATTAACTTTAATAGATCTCAATAAGGGCGTAATAACACTGGGACCCGTCACTGTAATAAGTGCACCGAAAATAATAGCTAATCGAAGTTCCCATCCAAGCACAACGTTGGCAACAAACATTGCAAATATCGTAGTGATTAATAAACCAAGCAAAACAAGGTTTCGTACAATAGGGCCTACATTTCGTAAAGATGAGAATCGGATAGCAAAACCACCCTCAAAAACAATAAGACCCACAGCAAGCACAATGATTACTTCGAAAATATGTCCGAGCTTATGAACATCAAGCCCCCATGTATCATCAAGTCCAATTAGCAAACCAAATCCAAGCAACAGAAGCGGAATTGGAATTTTCAGTCGAGGACCTAAGATATTTGCGAAAGCTGCTGCTATAGCAATAAAACCAGCCGCTTTTAAAATTGATTCGACTTCCATCAAAAATACAACCTATCCAGAAGCCACAATCCCAGTATATCTGTCACGATAATGGGTCTTAACCTGTTCTTCAGCTCGAGAAGCCAAATCATTCAATAACGATTCAAGCATTTTTATTCCGGCAAGAAGAGATTCTTGTTCGAGAACACGCTGTTTCGAAATTTCTGGCACCCCAAGATTGGGAGTTATCTTATTCATGAGCCAGTGTGCATCAGAAGGCAAATCAACACCTTCAGCCCATTGATCAGTAAGTGCTAACGATAAACGTACATAATTGGAAAAAGTATTTTTTAGATCTTCCACACTGGCTTGGAGAACTTCCTGTTCATGGGTTTCAACTTCTTGAAAAAACTCAATTTCACCGTATGGATAAGGTCGCTCTTTAAGCATTCGAATAAGTTTAAATCTATTCCGGCCACGTGCTCGCAAGCTATATCCACCATCTGTATTTTTCTGATGCTCCACGATTCTTGCAGTTGTTCCAACAGAATGTGGCACGGCCGAACGACCGACCTCCTCACCTCGAAGTAT
>CAWVTC010000063.1:0-9764 GCA_963933025.1 uncultured Dehalococcoidia bacterium
TAAAGCAGCTTTTGGTGGTGCTGTTAATGCTGATGTTTCAATAAGTTCAACTGAGGACGCGCTTTGGTTTAATGAAAATGTTTTAAGGAAGCTCTGAACAGGTAATTATTCTCCGGAGAGGGGATTACTAGTTTTCGATAAGATGGCTGTACTGGGTATCACAATTTGATTGTCTGAGATACGTAGTGCGGCATAGTGACCATCATGGATTGCTTTTTCCATTGGTCGTGATGCTACAGCATCTCCTGTTACAAAGACTTCACCTGCATATTCTTCTAAAACGTCAACGAGGCCTCGATTTGACACATTACCAGAGATGAGTACCACGCTATCGGCTGCATGGATGTGGTCTTTGCCAGAATCTAAGTTTGTAATTACGACTGAATCTTTTTGTATCGCTGAAAGTTGTGCGCGTGGGACTAATGAGAACCCACTCGCATGATCAGTTAATCTTCGCAGGGCCGGATCGCGCATTAAAGCGCCAACGGTTTGTGGCCCTATGCTTGTATGAGGTGTTGCAAAAGTTACAGCCACTCCTTTTTCGAGCAGAAATTCTGCGACTGCGATAGCTTCGTAGTGCCCTACATCATCAAAAACGAGTACATGCTTTCCGGTTTCAACCTCTTCCGCCATTACTTCCCAAGATGTGAACACATTTTTGTTATTAATACCTATAACGGCGCTTGCAGGACGAGCTGCTTGAAAGCCATCACGTCTAGGTGTTGAGCCTGTTGCTAGGATGATTGCTTCAGGTTTCTCTTTTTCTATAATTTTTTCATCAACTTTTGTATTGAGCTCAATTTTCACTTCAAGTTTGCGTAATTGAGGAACTATCCAATCAACATCCTTGCCGAACTCGTCACGTGTAGGTGCTTTTCTGGCTAGTTTGACTTGTCCACCAAGCTCATTGCTTGACTCATAAAGTGTGACTTGATGTCCACGTAAGGCAGCTACTCGAGCAGCTTCAAGTCCTGCAGGGCCACCACCGATAACCATAACGCGTTTGCTCTCAGTGCTGGGAGCAATTGTGTCATCGCCGAAACGCAATTCTTGCCCTGCACCAACATTAACTACACATCCAAAGCGCATCAAAGGACCTGTACTTCCTCCTATGCAACCTTGATTACATCCAAGGCATGGGCGCACGTCCTCTGTACGACCTTCTTGCGATTTCCGTACGATATCTGGGTCCGCGAGTGTTGCACGGATCATGGAAACCATATCAGCTTCGCCAGAGCTAATGATGTGGTCAGCTTCCTCTAGGGTTGTAATACGGCCTACGACAAAGCTCGGCTTTGTGAGGGCACGGCTAGCAGGGATGCTTTGTGATAATTCATACCCGTGTTTTTCATGCATGCCACCAATTAATTGATCAAATGCAAGATAGCCTCCCGTAGAGACACTAAACAGGTCGACCATTCCGGTTTCTTCTAAGTCGAGTGCTATAGTTCGACAGTCATCAGGTTCCAAACCCCCTTCAATTCCTTCACGCCCGCTAAGCCGAACACCGATGATAAATTCAGGGCTAACTACTTTACGAACGGCGGCGACGACTTCTTTTCCGAAACGACGTCGATTTTCTGGAGAGCCTCCATACTTATCTGTACGACGGTTTGTTGTAGGTGATAAAAACTGCATGACTAGGAAACTATGGCCATAGTGGATTTCTATCCCATCGAGCCCACCTTCCTCGGCTCGCTTAGCTGCAGATGCGTATGCTTCAACAATTTCATCGATCATGTTTTGGGTCATTGCGACCGGAATTTCACCTTGACCTTCGGATGCGCGTAAATGCTTCACACTTGGAATTGCTGAAGGCGCCCAAGGCGGGCTACCATCAGTAGGAATTGCATGAGCACCCTGATGAAAGAGTTGTTGCATCATTACCATTCCCTGCTTGTGTACAGCATTTGCTAGTTTTGCATAGCCAGAAATCATTTCATCACTAAAGGCAGGGACTGATCCTGCCCCTGATGAAGGGTGAACTGAGGAAGCTTCGAGAATACTCATTGCTACACCACCACGGGCTCGAGCCTCATGGTAGGCAATTAGATCATCATTAATTGTCCCCTTTCCTAAACCAGTACCATGTGCTGATCTAACTACTCGATTACGAAACTCAGTCTTATTGACGATTATTGGTTTAAAAACGTGTTCAAGAGGCATAGCAACAATCCTTAGGCATCGAATTCAATTTCTAAATGTAGGGGGCCGCGTACCCCACCCCTTCCTGGTGGAGGGAAGACAATACCATCATTTGGTACATCTTTTAGCCGCGGGTTTTTTAATGCAGTGAGTAGTAATTTAGAAGCCATTACGGCTTCTTGGCGAGCCATAGCATAGCCCATACAGAAATGACGCTCTTGTCCAAAGCCAAGGTGGCTAGCCACACCATCCTGCCAATACCCAACTCGTAATTCTTTTCCGAAATATAGATCTTCTCGGAAAATGTTGAAGTTATTTGGATTCGTAAAAACTCTTTCATCACGATTACCAGCACCTAAACACAAGTCGACCTTTGCACCCATTGGCAATAGCCTTTCTCCAACCTCTATTTCTCTTAAAGTTCTTCGGCTTTGGTAGTGGTTTGGGCCATCAAAACGTAGCATTTCAGTAAACACCCGATCCATTAACTCGGGATTCTTTTTTACCGCATCGAATTGTTCGGGATTGTGTAAAAGGTTCCACC
Source organism: uncultured Dehalococcoidia bacterium (assembly GCA_963933025.1). Classification (GTDB taxonomy): domain Bacteria; phylum Chloroflexota; class Dehalococcoidia; order Tepidiformales; family Tepidiformaceae; genus JAKUNN01. The sequence continues at coordinate 2,690 of CAWVTC010000063.1, forward strand.
ACATAGAATCGATTGCTTTGTGCGTGGTATCACCTCCACCTACAAGTAAAAGTGCAATAAACGCTTTTATTTGCATTACGGTCATTCGATCACCTTGTAACTCGGCATGGCAGAACTTAGAGATTAGATCTTCCTTTGGATGTGCCATTCGTTCTTCAATATGGGGATCTAGATAATTGAATAGCTCATTTCGTGCTTGCTCTGCAGATTTGAAGTATGCCTTGCCATAGCCCATTCCTGCGAAAAGTTTGCTATATAGCTGTTCGAAGTAGTCGTTATCTTTTTTTGGCAGACCTAACATTCCCGCTATGACTCTAATTGGGAATCTCGAGCTGAATTGTGCCACTAAGTCGACTTCCCCATGCTTTATGAAGTCTGAAGTTAATCCCTCAGCTGCGGATAAAGAGAACCCATCGATCATCTCTATAGCCGTTTCTTCAATTATTGGAAGCCAACTTTTTAATTTTTCCCCTACGAATTCTCCAGCAACAATCCCTCGTTGGCGTCGATGTTCTTCACCCTCACCGTACTCCAAAATTGTTGGACCAAGAGGGGAATCTGAGCCGAATTCATAAGTCCCTTTTATGTCATAAATAGCGCGTGTAAAGTCCTCATTATTCTTATAAATCTTCCAAATATCTTCATATTTAGAAATAAACCATCGATTTTGAAACTTATCTTGATAGACAGGGTCATTATCACGAATTTTTTTGTACAGAGGGAAAGGATCTATCCGATGTTCCTCAGTAAGAAATTCCCCAGGCTCAATAATTATATCTGGAGCTGCAGCTGTCATATCAACCTCCTTGCTCTGGTACATGATAGCGTGGCTTGCAGACGCTTCCTAGGACCTTTTTGTTTCGGTTTTTAAAACTAGATACCAGGTTAGGATACTGGATAGTATGACTAATATGAGTGCTGTTAATCCTGTATCTGCAAGGAAACCTTCCTCTTCAAGTCCCCAAATTCGAGTTGCAAGTGTTTGAAAACCTATTGGTGAAGCCAGAAGAGTAATAGGTAATTCCTTCATGACTGAAAGTAAGACGATTCCAATGCCTGCTAACAACGTAGGTGCCATCATAGGGAGCTCAATTTTAAAAAGTCTTTGGAAACGAGTTGCACCGAGAGCCTGTGCAGTTTCGGTAAGTTGGGTATCCAAAGTTAGAACACCGACCTCTGTGCTGCGCAAAGCCTGAATCCCAAAGTGGACGATATAGGCGAATATTAAGGGAATAAATGTCAAATATAGAATTTCCAGTCCTGGAATTTCTAAAGTCATGAAAATTGTAGAGAGAGCGATTAGGAGGCCTGGAATTGCGAAACTGCTTGCTATGACTGCTCGTATATAGTTTGTTCCCCGTTCCTTATAGCGAGCGCTCAAATATGCTATTGGTAGCATTACAGCAACTGCAAGAACCGCTACTAGTACACTAATCCAGAGAGTGTTTATTAGGGGTGATCCCAGATCACTGAGACGTTCTCCCCAGCTCATGCTTGTTGTGTTGAATGACCACCATATAAAAATGAATATGGGGGCTGCTAAACCAAGTAAAATGGGTAGAGTAACCGTTGCTAATGCAGGAGTACGCCACCATCCTAGAGGAATTAGCTGAGGAGCTTTTTTTCCTGGTTCAAGGTGTTGTTTTGCTTTTTTTCCTGCTCGGCTTTCTAGGGCAGCAATAATCAATGCGAGAATTGTAAGAATAAGTCCTAGTGAAAATGATAGGGGTCCGTCGAAGAGTCGATTTGTAAAAATACGAGTTGAAAGAGTGATGTAATCCATGACTCGTACCAGTCCAAAATCGCTAACTACATAAAGTAGTACGAGGAGTGCCCCTGCTTGTGTGGAGTTTGCAATTTGTGGCCAAATAATACGAGAAAAAATTAACCAACGTCCTTTACCAAGGACCTGTGCTGCCTCGTCTTGTTCGGTTGAAAGAGATGATAATCGTGCAGAGGTAGGTAAGAAAACATAAGGATAAGTAACAAGAGTCAAAGCCAAAAAGGAACCCCAAAAACCATCAATGACTGGTGGCATTCCTAGGCCTAGTGGTCGTAAAAGTTCGGAAATTACCCCGCCAGGCCTAAAAGCATCTAATAATGCGATACCCGCTAAAAAAGATGGAAGTACTAGTGGCAGTACTACGGCAACACGCCAAAAACGGGGAAATGGTATGTCTGTTCGTACTATGATCCATGCTAGTAGTGTTCCTAAAAGTGTGGTGGCAGAAGTTACAGAAATTGCAAGATATATTGTGTTAAGCAGAGGGCTAAGGGTATGCGAGGAAAAGAGTGCGCTTATGGCATTACTACCCTCAGTTATATTCCGCACAATAATGTAAATGATAGGTGTTGCAAAACATGCTGCTATGAGTAGTGAGCTAATCCATAACCAAATTGGAGCCTTTGTAAATCGCTGCATAAAAAATCTATTTTATAGCTTGCAAGTTAGTTATAGGTTTGAGTTGGGGGACCTATGTATTTTAGATCGACAAAGTCTCCGGTGGCGTGAGTTCCAGCTGTTGGTATTCGGACTGAAACCAAAGCATGGTTTTCTTTACTTATTAAGTAGCGAGTATCATGTCCATAAAATTCAGTTTTTTTAATTTCCCATCCTTTGCCATCAGATAGCGCTAGATGCTCTGGGCGTACGAGAACATTCAACGTCTCGTTTGATGCTTTAGCTAATGGTAATTTCCCAAGTATTGTTTCGATTTCTTGACCAGTTCCTTTTCCTGGAAAAAAGTTTGCTTCTCCAGCAAATTCTGCGACCCATTGGGTTGCAGGGAAATTGTAAATTTCGTCAGCTGTTCCAAATTGCAGTATTTTGGCATCATTCATCACTGCTATTTTTTTTCCAACGACAAATGCTGTTTCAAGATCATGAGTTACAAATATGCTGGTGATGTTGAGCTCGGAAAGAAGGTCTGCTACATCTGAGCGCAGCTGAGATCGTAGTTTAGGGTCAATACTTGCAAAAGGTTCATCTAGGAGTAGGACTGAAGGTTTAGGAGCCAAAGCTCTAGCGAGAGCAACACGTTGGCGTTCACCACCTGATAATGTTTCGGGGTAGCGCTTTTCGTAACCTGGTAATCCCACCAACTCTAAAATTTTTTCGATATGTTTTTCTCGATCCGAAGTTTTTTTAAGTCCAAAAGCAATATTTGTTCGCACATCCATATGAGGAAACAAAGCACCTTCTTGAAAAACCATTCCTATATTTCGTCGCTCAGTTGGAATCGATTTGTTTATATCCGACAGAATGTAGTTGTCTAATGAGATATGCCCCCTTTTTGTTTTTTCTAAACCTGCGATTAAACGAAGAAGCGTAGTTTTTCCTGATCCACTGGGGCCAAGTAAGGCAATTGATTTTCCAGCTTCCACAGTAAGCGAGATATCGTTAAGTACTTCTGTTTCCGTATATGCAAAGCTCAGCTTTTCAATTTTCAGCTCACCCTTCTTGAAGTTAAGAGAAGGGTTTTTTGCAGATGTATTTTCTGCTTGTTCTAGTACTATTTTTTGCTCAACCACAGGTACCCACCATATTAAAGATAAGCTTAGTCGTCAATCAAATATGAGACTAGGCGTATATAATAAATTAGGCATGCCTAATTTATTGTTCTTTCTGGTAGTTCAAAGCTAGCTTATTATCCTTACGATCCTAGGAAATAGATTGCAGGATACCCTAATGAAAGCTGTGATATTGGCTGCAGGTCTTGGTACCCGGTTTAATAATGAATTCGATAGTCGACCGAAACCCCTTGTGCAACTTTTGGATAAACCTCTGATTGCTTATACCTTGGAGGCTCTTGAGGAAGCAGATGTGGAGGATATTCTAGTTGTTACTGGTTATCGGGGGGAAGAGGTACGTGATGCCGTAAAGAGTTGCTATACAGGTAAAGTAAGCTTTGTTTCAAATCCCCGTTTTCATGAAGGACTTTCTTATTCCTTAGCTGCAGCACAATCTTTTTGCGCGGATGATCCCTTTCTCTTGCTTATGAGTGATCATGTTTTTTCAGTTGAATTGCTTGAGCTTCTACAGTCTAGGGCTGCTGTATTATCTTTAGGCAAGGAAGTATCTTTTATTGCTTCCGATGCGAGCAGTCGACCAGAAGATTATGTTGAAGAAGCAACGAAACTTGTTCTCGGTTCTAATAACTTAGTTTTGCAAATAGGAAAAGATCTTAAAGAATCAAAAATCCTTGATACTGGTGCTTTTTACTGTACCAATTCAATTTGGAAAGCCCTTGAAAGTGCTCCTGATAATTGTAGTCTAAGTAGGGTGGTTCAAGAATTATGTGCTCAACAGCTTTTGTGTAGTGTAGATGTAACCGGTTGTTTTTGGTATGACATTGATACTCCTGATGATTTAAAAAATGCTGAAATTTCGCTTTTACAGGTTTTTTCAAACAATTAAGGGATTATAAAAAGCTGACGACTGCTTGATTTCTTTCTCTCTTTTCGTAAAGTATCTCTATTACTGTTGGAGCGTAGTGGAAGACATGAAAAATACTGCTGTATGGGGTGGTGATAAGAGAGAGATCTTTTTAGAAGAACGACCAGAGTTGGTTCCGCCTCCTGGATGGTTGCGGATCCGTGTTGCAGGGGTTGGGATTTGTGGTAGTGATTTACACACATATTTTGGTGGTGGCCCTCGAGGTGGAGTTCCAGGGCATGAAGTCGCAGGTGTAGTTGACCTAGTTGGTAAAAATGTATCTTTGGCCGTAGGGTCGTGTGTTGCAATTGAGCCAATAGCATCCTGTGGAGTGTGTGTTAATTGTTTAGCAGGATATCGGTGGCATTGTCCACGTAGTATTTTTCTTGGTGGTGATGGTGATGGGGGAATGGCTACACATATGTTGGCGCCAGAGGCTGCTTCATTTGTATTGCCTGAAACCATTCTTCCTGAAGAGGGATCTTTTGTTGAACCTTTAGCTGTAGGGATTCATGCATTAAATGCGGCGCAAGTTAATCCGGGTGATCGTTTGTTAATCCTAGGGGCTGGCACTGTAGGCCTTTGCACAGCTTTGGTGGCTCGTCAGTTGGGCATCCAAGAGGTTTACATAACTGCGAAGCATTCCTTCCAAGCGGATATTGCTAAGTTTTATGGTGCCATTCCAATAAAACCTGATGAAGTACTACTGCAATTAAAAGATACCTCTATTGATACAGTTATAGAAACCGTTGGGGGAAAGACCGATACTTTGGTTACTGGCCTACGTGCAGTACGCACTCGAGGAAGTGTGGTGGTGGTCGGTATTTTCACTGAAAATATTGATTTTCCAGTGAACGAGTTACTCTTAAAAGAAGTTCGCCTAATTGGTGCTGTTTGCTATGCGAGGAAGGGTGATCATTTTGAATTTGCGATTGCTGCCCAGATGTTAGATCAAGTTCGTGAAGAGATTCAATATATTAAGACGCATAGTTTTTCGCTTGCAGAGATTTCTCAAGCATTTGAAGTCGCAGCAGATAAAGTAACCGGTTCAGTAAAAGTGCAGATTTGCCCTTAGTGTTTGGTATAAAAAGGAGGAACCATGACCTTACCACTTGAAGGAATTCGTGTTTTAGATTTTACATGGATGCAACAAGGCCCATTTTCTACTACATTGCTCGCTGATATGGGGGCAGAAGTTATTAAAGTTGAGCATCGCGAAGGGGAGCGAGGTCGTGCGGTTGATCGGAATCAGGTACCAGAGCCTGTTCCATACTTTATTGCCCACAATCGAGGAAAACGAAGTATTACGCTAGATGTTAGACGTCCTGAAGGGCGACAAATTGTTGAACGTTTTGTGGAACAAGTGGATGTTGTAGTTAGCAATATGAGAATTGGAAAGATGGATGATCTTGGTTTTTCATATGACAATTTTTCTGCGATAAATCCGAGGCTTATTTATGCTTGCGGTTCAGCATTTGGTCCACTTGGTGATCGAGCACAGGTGCCGGGTAATGACATTGTTGGACAAGCTGCTGGGGGAATAACCACACGAACTGGATATTCAGAAGGTGTACCGACCCCAGTAGGGGCGGCAATTGCCGATCAGACAGGTGCTATTTTCTTGTGTACGGGTATTTTGGCTGCACTTGTACAGAGAGAGAAAACTGGTCAAGGTGAGCAGGTAGATGTTTCTTTATATGGAAGTCAGATTGCGCTGCAGTCTTGGGAAATTACAAATTACTCTCTAAGTGGTAAAGAGGCAGGAAAAGGTGGTTATGGTCATCCATTGCTAACCCATCGAGCAGTTTGGAGGACATTTCAAACAAGTGATGGATGGATTGCTATAGGGGGAGCGGCAACTCAAAAGTTTAAGGCGCTTGCTGAAATTGTTGGCTTACCCATGCTTGCTGAACAGTATCCTGACGATGTTTCAAGGGCCGCTGCAATGTCAGATATTCAGCCACAGCTCGAGAAGCGTTTTTTGACGGAATCGAATACTTTTTGGCTTGAAAAGTTTGCTGAGAAGGATATTTTTGCAGGACCTGTTCAGTCATATGAAGACATTGTTGCTGATCCACAGGCCCGAGAAAATGGCTATATAGCTAGTATGATGCATCCTGCGCTTGGGGAAGTCGCTATAGCTGGGACACCAATTCAATTTGGACGATCTCCACGTACGACTTTGCCTGCTCCTCCTGAGTTGGGAGATCACACAGAACGATATCTGGCTGAGATTGGCTATTCTTGGGATGAGATCGTTAATTTACGTGAAATTGGCGTGATTTAATTAGGACTTATTTCGAGTGGCTTGTTTTTATTTAAGCGTTTATTTTAAATGCTCTGCGAATAGCATTTAGCCGATTTTCAATGTCTGTTTGCACATCAGGATGAGTAAGGATAAAAGGGTTATTTTCCTTTACGGCATGCACTACAAGTTTGCCGACAAAATCTGGTTTTACTCCTTGGGCTATACCAACACCAACTTGTTTAGCTACCGCACTGGGCTCCTCTGGGCCACCAAAAATAGCTGGCCGATTTCTTCCGGCACTAACAATATTTGTGTCAACTTGAGCAGGGCATAAGACGCTTACCCCTATATCATATGGTTCGAGATCACGACGAAGATGTTCCGACAAGCCA
>CAWVTC010000064.1:0-9677 GCA_963933025.1 uncultured Dehalococcoidia bacterium
GGATATTTAAACCCCGCTCATATACTCAGACTCTCCCCCCCCCGGGGGGGGGAGGCTCATTGCTCTCGGCTATGTATTAATAAACCCTCCCTCCCACATTAGAGAGGATTTGGACTTTAACTCAAGTTGAAATATAATCCTAGTATGGAATTATCCTCCTACCTACACTTAGTTAAAGAATGGCATCCAACTGAGAATGGAGAATTAACATCCTAAAGATGTGACTTCTGGAATTCACAAGAAAGCTTGGTGATTGTGTCCTAAGGGCCACAGTTATGAGTCACGTATTTACAGTAGAACACGCAAGAACCTTAACTGTCCTATTTGTTCAGGAGGAAGACTCTTAACCTCGACTTATTTTTAAGTAATATATAGCGAACAATCAAAGTCAACAGGAGATATTTACTTTGATGAGAGAGTGCCCGCTATCTGTCAATAAACTAACCTCACTTTAGCCTTAGGAGAATACTTTAATAGATTCAATTCTAGGCATTAAAAATGAATACTAGATGTTTTCTTGATGTATTGATAATGTAGATTATAACAATAGTTAAAATTGATATTTTTTTAGAGAACAAGGTACACACTAAAACCTCACATGAACTTCTATAAAGAGGTAATTTTCTATCATAGAGCCTCACATGTGAATTTTGATGGAGCATATGTTCTATTCGTAAACTGGCTTAATCGCCTTACCTTCGCGCCTGGATTGATCACAAGCGAGAGCAATGATTAAGGCATTGCGTCCATCCAGAACATTGGGTAATGGGGACTCACCTTTTGATACTGAATTGTAAAACGCATCCAAAGCTCGGTAAAAAGATTGGTCATAGCGCTCAAGAAAAAAGTGTTTCAGTGGTGCTTTGGCTTCCGTTTGGCTTAATCCCCAAAGAATTAGATTGTCATCACGTTGATTGGTAGTTTGTAGCATACCCTTGTTGCCAAAGGCTTCTAGACGTTGGTCAAAGCCATAACAACATTGACGACTGTTATTAATATGTACTATACAACCAGAGGGCATTTTCAGAGTCGTCATAGTGGCATCAACGTCACCAAGCTCACCTATATCTGGGCTAAACAAGCACGAACCAGTGGCATACACTTCTTGCGGAAGTTCGGCGGCAATCCAGCAGAGCAAATCTATGTCGTGAATAGTGGCATCAACAAAATAACCTCCAGAGCGTTTGATGTACTCTTTAGGCGGTGGCTCAGGTTCTCTACTCCAACTCATCAAAAACGTCAAATCTCCAACCTCTCCATTAACAACTGCTTTACGGAGTGCACTTATTTCAGGATCAAAACGCCGATTAAAACCTAGCATGAAAGGAACTGGATACTCGTTCAATACATCAAGACATGCCTTAACTTTTTCTTTGTTTTGTTCCAGCGGTTTTTCGCAGTAGATTGCTTTTCCTGCTTGCGCACAAGCGGAAATATATTCAAAGTGGGTGGGTGGCGGCGTGGCGATGATGACAGAATCAATGTTATCAGACTCTAGAAGTTGTGCAAGATTATCGGTCGCACAACCTCCATAGGCAGTGGCAACCTTTTGTGCCGATGCCAGATTTGGATTGAATACCCAAGTCAATTCTATATGCGGGTGCTCGGCAATTTTTGGACCGTATACATGAGCCATGCGCCCACTTCCCAGTAATGCGATTTTCATCATATGTACCTCCTTAATATCTAGCGTTTAGAATCTTCAAGTATATGTGCAGCACCTTTTTCTCCTATCATGATGGTTGTTGCATTGGTGTTGCCTGTAATTATATTGGGCATGATGGATGCGTCAATAACACGTAACCGTTCAATGCCGTGTACTTTTAAACGAGGATTGACTACTGTTTTTTTGTCCATTCCCATTTTACACGTGCCAACTGAGTGCAGCAAAGATAGACCATCTTTACGGCAATATTCTATAAGCTCATCATCCAAGGTAATTTCTTTTCCTGGCAAGATTTCGTAATCTATGCAATCAGCCATAGGTGCTGTAGCAGCAATTTTTCTAGCAAACTTTAGACCATTTATAGCAGCTAATTGATCAACAGGATTGCTGAAAAGATTGAACTGTATTTCTGGTCTATCGGTTGGTTTGTTCCCAGAAATTCTAACATGTCCAAGTGAGCTTGGACGCATGTGCTCAGCAAGAATGGTAAATCCTGAAAATGGGTAGGGTTTTAATTTTTCATCAGTACACCAAGACATGAGTGTTAACATCATGTCGGGGCGTTCAATGGCTCCGCTACTTCGTATAAAGGTGTTAGAATAATTTCCATTATCGGAAAACGGACCAGTACGAGATAGTAGGAAACGCAATAATTGTGATCCACCTTTGAGTGGATTGTTGTAAAGATCGTTAACCGTTGATTTTACTTTGGAACGATACTGCACGCCTATGCCAAAATGATCCTGCAGATTCTCACCAACACCAGGTAAGTCATGCACTAAATCGATGCCATGTTTTTGTAAGAGTTTTCCTGGACCTATTCCAGAAAGTTGTAACAATTGGGGGGAGTTAAAAGCACCTCCGCATAGTATAACTTCGGCTTTGGCGTTAGCTTGATGCCGTCCGCGTTTATCTGTCCATTCGACACCGACGGCTCTTTTGTTTTCTATCAACACACGCTCAACCATAGCATTAAGCTGCAATTTAACATGTTTTTTGGCATGACCTTTCAGATATCCATCCGCTGTACTCCAGCGCAAGCCTTTACGCGTCGTGGTTTGTACGTAACCTGTACCCTCTTGTTGAGGCCCGTTAAAATCATTATTGCGTGGCACCCCAAGCCGTTCAGATGCAGCATGGAAAGCCTCGCCAAGTTGGTGTTTAGTCCTCAGGTCAGAAACGGAAACAGGACCACCTACACCATGGTAATCGCTGGCACCACGCTCTTGATCTTCGCAGGACTTAAAAAAAGGTAATACATCTTCCCAGCCCCAACCTGTGCATCCTTTTGATTTCCAGTCATCGAAGTCCTGTGGTTGTCCTCTCATATAAATCATGCCATTGATAGCACCCGTTCCTCCCAGTACTTTTCCTCGTGGTTGGAATAGTCGACGATTGTTTAGATGGGGCTCTGGTTGGCTTTCGTAGCACCAGTTGACGGAAGGATTGTCATAAAGTTTTGAATAACCAAGAGGTATGTGAATCCACGGGTTTGAATCTCGTCCGCCTGCTTCAAGCAATAATACCTTACACCCTTTTTCACCCAGTCGTCCAGCAACTACGCAACCAGCAGACCCAGCACCAACGACGATGTAGTCATAACTCTTATTCTGCTCTAATGCCATATTTATTTCCTGTGTAAATTTGTGTTATAACTATTTATAGATATTCTAACCAATTAATAAATAAGAGTAAATTAATAATATGTCCAATTTGGATGTTATGATTATGAATTAAATCCTTCTATGAAAGATTTTAATTTTTTATAGGTTTTTAAACAAACGATTGCATATATCCAAATTGGATATCTTTAGTCTTGAATCCAAAACATAATACTCGTAGAATGATAATTGATTTTAGTGGCAATGCTTAATATATTGTATTCACCTAAGATCAAAAATTATATAAATTAATAAGGAGATTTAAAAATGAAATTATTAAAATTACTAAGCATGACAGTTGCTGCAGTAACTTTGTTGGGTACTTTCGCGATGCCTGCATCAGCCGCAGGAGATTTTAAATTATCGTTCATCGTTAAAGACATGACCAACCCCTACTATTGGCGGATGGGTGAAGGTGCCAAACGAGCTGCTGACGAGTTGGGTATTAACCTTAACTTTGTCTCTGCAGCAGTCAATGGCGACATCGAAGGGCAAATTGCTGTTGTTGAAACCGAGTTGGTAAAATCGCCTGATGCGATTGTTCTGGTGCCTATGAATGGTACTGCGCTGATCCCCAAAGTGATGGAAGCAAATGCATTAGGCATCCCAGTCATCACCGCTGATACACGTGTTGACGATGGCCCAGGTAAGGTCGAAACTTTTGTAGGCCTAGACGAAGAGCAATCCTTTGCAGGAATGGCTAGATGGGTTGCCGATCAACTCGGTGGCCAAGGTCAGGTTGCCATCCTTGAAGGTTTCCGTGGAAGTTCGACGGCAGAATTGCGTCTCAACGGCATGATGGGAGTCTTTAATCGATATCCAGGTATTGAAGTCGTTGCGTCGATTGCCGCCGACTGGGATCAGGAAAAAGGTTTGAAAGCCTCTGAAGACATTTTACAGGCACATCCTGAAGTTGACGCCATTTTAGGCACTAACGACCTAATGGCAATGGGTGCTGTTCAAGCAGTTAAAGGTGCGGGACGCTCTGATGATATTATTGTGGTTGGTGACGATGCAATTCCATCCGCTTTGGCTTCAATGCGTGCTGGTGGAGGTCTGAATGCGACCATAGATGGTAACACCGATTTGGTGGGCTATCATGCTGTAATGGCGGCTTACAATTTTGTGACAAATGGTGCAAAACTAAAAGCGTGGATTGTCGTTCCATCTTCTATTCTCGTGCCAGCTGATGTGACTGATGAGTATCTTGCGGGTCGCGGTATCGAGTTGTAATAAATTTCTTAAATGAGTAGTCTGAAAAGACTATCATAAGAGAACTTATAAAAAAACCGGGCATTCGTGCCCGGTTTTACTACTTTTCACAAATTCTACGACAACATGGCAACTCCATCTCCACTGGTCGAAATGCGCAATATTTGTAAGAATTTCGGTGGCCTGCAGGCTCTGAATGATGCCCACCTTGACCTTTATCCGGGCGAAGTCGTCGGCGTTTTAGGTCATAACGGCGCAGGTAAAACCACTCTAATGAAAGTCCTTGCGGGCGCCCAGGCTGCTACTAGTGGCGAAATTCGAATCGAGAGTCAAAAAGTAACTATTAAAAACCCGACTGATGCGCGTAGCTATGGCATTGAAACGATTTATCAAGAACTGGCGCTATGCAGTAATCTTGATGCCCCCGCTAACTTGTTTATGGGCCGCGAAAAAAATAAATGGGGTTTTTTACTAAAACGCGAGATGAAGCGCGAAACCGAGAAGGCGCTGAGTAAGTTGGGTATTCGAATTAAATCGGTCGATTCCAATGTCGAAACAATGTCTGGCGGGCAACGTCAGTCTATTTCAATCGGTCGCGCAGTGCATTTTGACGCGAAGATTATCATCATGGATGAACCTACTGCCGCGCTTGGCATTGAAGAATCGAAAAAAGTCATCGAGCTTATATGCGACCTAAAATCTCATGGCATAGGCATCCTTTGGATCAGCCACGATATTCACGATGTTTATAACTTTACTGACCGAATCGTGATCTTTCACGGTGGACGGAACGTCATCAACGCTAAGACCAAAGACTTCACTCAGAATGAAATTGTTTCAATGATCATTTCAGGTCTCCCGATTATAAAGGATGCTTCTAAATGAACCTCTTAGCAACTATTCGCTCTCATCCACTCACTTGGATCATCTTGGTATCGGTTTTACTGGCGGTCGTCCTGTCGTTTGCCTCACCTTACTTTTTTACCGTCGGCAACATCAATAACTTGATGAAGCAAATGTCCATTGTAGCGATTCTTGCTGCGGGTCAGGCGATGGTGATTATTACCGGAGGCATTGATTTGTCTGTCGGTTCTGTTTTAGCATTGTCTGCAGTCACCATGGGTTGGCTAATTCAAGCTGGGGTTGATCCAGTTACTGCTGCTGGTTGCGGATTGATTATGGGGACGTTTTGTGGGTTCTTGAACGGCTTCATCATCTCGCGTGGAAAAATACCGCCCTTTATTGCGACACTAGGAATGTTAGGCGTCGCGCGCGGCATGGCGCTAGTCATTACAAAAGGCGTTTCATACCAAGTACTAGAGCCGTTCTTTCTATTTATTGGCAATGCTAAATTTCTCGGCCTGCCTATCCCAATCTACTTCGTAATTGTCACCTATGCGGTGGTCCACGTGATAATGCACTTTACTGTCTTAGGCCGGCACATTTATGCTATTGGAGGGAAAGAACGTGTAGCACGCCTGCAAGGCATAAAAGTCGACAAGCAAATCCTGAAGGTTTATATGATCAGCGGTTTTCTCGCAGCACTAGCGGCGGTAGTCATGGTTGGTCGCTTGGCTGCAACTCCGCCCAGCGTGGCGCAGGGGATCGAGCTGCAAGCGATTGCAGCCGTCATCATTGGCGGTATCAGTTTTGCCGGTGGGCGTGGAATTGTTCTGACCGCACTGGTCGGGGCACTAATAATGGCAATGATCACCAACGGCTTAAACATTCTCGGTATTTCATCCTTCTGGCAACAGGTTTTGATCGGCGTTGTGATCATCACAGCCGTCTGGCTCGACAACCTAAAACGAAGTGACCCATGATGATTGAAAAGCCCGAGATAGGAATTGGTCTGATCGGTTCCGGCTTCATGGGCCGGTGCCATGCCAACGCCTTCCACGCTGTCGCAGGTCTTTTCGAATTACCGGCCCATCCTCGTTGCGAAATATTGGCAGATGTCACTGACGAGATCGCGACGTCAGGTGCCAACGCACTTGGGTTTGTAAGGGCAACCTCTAACTGGCGGGCACTTATCATAGATCCAGCTGTTGATATTGTTGCCATTACCACGCCGAATGTCTTCCATGAATCAATGGCTTTGGCGGCGATCGCAGCGGGCAAGACTGTTTATTGTGAGAAGCCACTCTCAATCACTGCTGCGTCTGCCAGAAAAATGACCGAAACAGCTGAAACGGCGGGTGTTGTGACAATGGTAGGCTTTAATTTTCTGCGCAACCCTATGGTTATACTAGCGCGTGATCTCATCGCATCGGGTGACATAGGACAAGTGACCGGTTTTCGCGGACGTCATGCCGAGAACTACATGTGCGACCCAGATTCTCCACATTCATTCCGGACTGATCTAAAAGGCGGCGGAGCTGTCGCTGACATTGGTAGTCATATCGTATCTATGGCTCGTTTTCTACTGGGGCCAATTGCGGAAACCTCTGCCGCTAGCAAAACAATTCATAAAAATCGCCCCACCAATGCTAGCGGCAAGGAACGGGCTCCAGTCTTGGTGGACGATATGACACATGCCCTGCTGAGGTTTTCATCAGGAGTACTAGGTAGTATCGAAGCTAACTGGGTTGCAACGGGCCGCACAATGGATCTGTCCTTCGAGGTTACGGGGACAAAGGGTGCAATTGCATTCTCACAAGAGCGGATGAATGAACTACTTCTGACTCAAGGGAGCGGGACCATGGCAGGGTTTACCCGGATTGAAGCAGGCCCTAATCATCCCCCCTATGGTCAGTTTTGTCCAGCTCCTGGCCACCATCTTGGATACAACGACCTTAAAGTGATCGAAGTCGCGCAATTAATCATGGCGCATTGTGGGTTGGCCCCTTGCAGCCCAGACTTTAGAGAAGCTCTAGAGGTTCAAAAAACGATTGAAGCCATTCAACAGTCGGCATTTTCGCAATCGTGGGTTTCAATTTGAAGACAAAAATCGCAGTGAAATCTTGAGATAGCGAAATCCACGACTGAACTCCTTTAATTCAAATAAGTTTGCCGTCTTTTTTTAGTATCTGCCATTATTTCGCATAATCGTATCGACCTGATTTTGGCATCTTTGTAGGGCATCATGAATGTTAATCTCTTTTTTTAACATTCGGTGAATCTCTATACCAAGAATATGCAAAATATCATTTATTTCTGGGATAGGTGGTCTGGGCCATATCTGCACATTACCTCGTCTTTCTAGGGAATCTATATACCCAATAAGTTTTGAGTGATTTTGCACTTCTGGATCTGCACTGGTAGAAAAACGTGGACTGGAAACATTCCCCTGTAGTACGTACCATTTCATGAGTTCGGGACTGGTCAGGTAATCCATAAGCCTCCAAGACTGCATAGTTCTATCATTTGACATACCTGTAGGAATGCCTAGAGAGAAACCGCCAATTGGAGAAATCGATTTACCTCCAGGACTACTAGGATGTGAAACACAATCAACATTATCATGTGCTGGCATCTGATCATTAAACTCAAAGGCACCAACACGAACCGACCATCCATAGGTCATAGCAGCATGACCTTCAGCAAAGAGACGAATGCGCTTATTCCAGTCACACTGGAGACTTTCCGGATGGGCAAAATCAGTTAGCGACATCAGGTATTCCGCCGCCATATGACCGGCACCAGAGAAAATCTTTGGACGAAAAATTTCTCCGTCATTGGGATCAACTTCAAATTCACCATTGATATTTTTTAGATTAATTATTGGTTGACCAAAATCTGCCATTGCTTGTATAAATGAATGTGCCACTGGTAGTCCAGGACCATAGTTCATGATAATTCCAGAAAGACCCGAAGCGCTTTTGTGTAAAGTACGTGCCGCAAATAAAACATCATCGGTTGATGTTGGAGCATCCAGCCCAACACTTGCAAAAAGATCTGTGCGGTAAAATAGTAACTCAGTAGTTGGTTGGATGGGGATACCATACTGCTTTTTGTTATAACGAGAACCTTTCCAGGCTGAAATATGAAAGTCAGAAGTTTTATATCTTACCTTTGCTATAGTATCGTCCAATGGTTGAAGAATTTCCTTTTGAGACATTTCTCCAACCCAGGGTAAATCAAAACAAATAAGGTCATATTTTGACTTTTTCCGTCGATGATTTTCCAATATTTCATTATAAAGATCATTGAGTGGCATGCAGGAGATTTTAATTTTACCACCGACTAATTCTTTGAGTATGTGAGGCTGACTCTCGAGCGTCTTGAATGTTGGGTCATCCGGACAGAGTATGTGAATAGATTGATCGTAACCAATACCTTTACGCATAACACTTGGAAAAGAAAGAATTTTAGCTGTCATATAGTCGCCACCAAAAAAGAACTCATGATGAGAGTCATCTTCCCCTGTGAGACCAAATGTTTTACCAATATGAGTCTTTAATTGAGTGGCATAGAATTCGAATTCTTTAATCAGTTTTCTGCTGGGATGTAAAGAAAAAGATAAGCCAGTTTTCGTTCGTGCTCGCTTGTTTAGTAATTTCTCATCTATCAACTCGACCACTCTTCGCATCGCTGTAGCGTAAGGAACGCCGCTAGCTGCAGCTGCGGAAGTTATGGTCAGTTGCTTACCTTCCAAATGTTGGTTCATAGCGAATGAGATGATATTCCAGCGAGCATCAATTTCTGTTAATTGTGTCTTTTGTGAATTTAGAGAGCGCATATTATTGGCAAAATCAATAATACGTAAAAGCTCATCTTTTGTCATTTTTTATCCTCCTTTATGGTTCTGGCTTGAACATTTAACTGTTTTTTAAAGGTAAGTTTAACTGTAAAAGTTTTTTTTTGATAGTATTTAAATAATTTGCAAGGATTACTAGTTATGGTAGATTTTAAGATTTGTGCATTTTTAGACAAACGTTTGCATAAAAATATATTCCTATGCTATAATTAATTAACATCGGTATCAAAATATAACCAGAACATTGTGTTGTTTTATTGCCCCTTGAGGTTTTGAAGTGATTGAGAGTTTTTTATAAATTTTATGGAGTTAATTATGCAGGCAAGATTAGAAGGTAAAAATGTACTAATTACTGGTGGTGCTCAAGGCATGGGTGCAGCAATAGCTGAAGAATATGCCAAACATGGTGCAAATGTATGCGTTGGCGACCTCAATGTGG
>CAWVTC010000065.1:0-9595 GCA_963933025.1 uncultured Dehalococcoidia bacterium
TAAATAATACGATCGCAAAGTGCTGCAACTTCTGGCGCATGGGTAACAATGACCTGTGTTTGGCTTTCTGTTTTATTGAGATCACACAATAAATCCATAATCTCTCCCGCAGTTTGCGAGTCTAGTGCTCCTGTAGGTTCATCGGCCCAAACAATTGCTGGATTATTGACAACGGAACGAGCAAGTGTAACGCGTTGGCGTTGGCCACCAGATAGTTGCCCTGGACGATGTGTAGCATATTCAGAAAGGTTCACACGCTTTAGTGAGGCAATTGCTTGCTCACGTGCTTGTGCAGGACGTACTCCAGATACGATTAAAGGAAGCTCAATATTCTCTACTGCATTGAGGACAGGTAATAAATTGTATGTTTGGAAAACAAAGCCCATTTTTCGAGCTCGGAAGTCTGTCTTTTCATTATCTGCTAAACGTGTAATGTCCTCGCCATTTATGGAGACTGTTCCTTTTTCAAATATATCAAGGCCACTCAAACAATTGAGCAGTGTGGTTTTCCCACAACCGGAAGGACCCATAATTGCTAACATTTCGCCTTTTCTAACTTGTAGACTAACGCCTCGTAGAGCAGGAACTTCAACATTGCCGGTGTGATATGTTTTACTAATGTTTTGGGCTTCGATAATTAGCTGTCCGGCTTCTTCTACCACCATTTTTTTTCACCCCTTGCCATATAGCATACTCACTGCGATTCTTAGATGATTGACATCTGAGATTTTCTTACGATTTTCTTAGAATTTTTTTTCAGGAGCTGGAAATGTCTGAAATTCAGATTGGTGATGTGCATGAAGAGGAAGAATCTCCAATGCGTCTAGAGATTCGCTCTCATTTTTCGCGAGTGCATTTGGGCTTAATTGTTGGATTATTAATTACGGCGATTACTGTGGGTTTAATTGTCGGCTTAACAGTTCAGTAATGAATGAGGGGTAGTTTACCCTTTTGAGTAATTAGCTAACAGTTTGCTCCATAATGTTTCTGGTATCTCAATTAATAAAAGTACTGCAGCGCCCAGTATGGTTGCTAATAGACCTAAGATACCAAGTAAGATAAACACGATTATTCGACATACATTGAAAAAATATACTGCCCAGTTAGTAAGATCTTTCAGATTCATTTGAACCAGTATAGGAGTTCACAGAGGAAAAACTGAAGATAAATTAACTTTTCTGGTTTTATTATTATTTAGTTTTTTGCCAAGAGACTTAATAGGGTTCTACAATTCCCTACATTGGAAACTGTGCAGGGGTTTATTATAAAGTTGTTAGTTCCGAAATCTGTTTTTCTATAGGTACCTGATGTCTGATTCTGAAGCCTTTAAAATGCGTGATCATATAGGTAGTTTGGTTACTTCGGCAGTACGTACAGCTATTGCTGCTGGTTCTTTGCCAGATGTTCCATTTCCTGAGGTTAGTATTGAACGACCTAAGGAACCTGAACATGGTGATTATGCAACATCTTTACCTCTGCGTTTGGCACGTTTAGCTAATAAACAGCCCTTAGAGATTGCTCGAATTCTAAAAGATGTTTTTCCAGATGATTCTGTGATATCACCTCCTGAAATAAGCCCTCCCGGTTTTATAAACTTTCGGATCACAAACAATTGGCTGCAAAAACAAGTCAATGTAATAAGCAGTCTTGGCGAACGTTGGGCTGATCTTACTTTAGGGCAAGGAGCAAAAGTACAAATTGAATTTGTTTCAGCTAATCCAACAGGGCCTTTACATGTTGGTAATGGTCGTGGAGCGGCGATTGGCGATACGCTTGCTGCGGTGCTGGATGCTGCCGGATATGACGTCTCACGAGAGTATTACATCAATGATGCTGGTTCACAGTCTGTTGCTTTCATCGAGACTTTGTATGCCCGATATCAACAAGCACAGGGGCGTGATGTTCCTTTGCCTGAAAATGGGTATCCCGGTGACTATATGATTGGGATTGCCAAAAAAATGATTGAGCGATATGGCGATGCATATCTTGCTGCTGTCGGGAGCCCTCCCATAGCTGATTTTGGTGATCAAGGTATAGATTTGATGATCGAATACATTCGGGATACATTATCTGATTTTGGTGTTCACTATGATTCTTGGTTTAACGAAAGTGTTCTCTATGAAAAAGGTATTTGGGATGAAGTTAAGGGAATCCTTGGTGAGAATGGCCAGTTGATCCAACGTGAGAATGCATTGTGGTTCACATCAAGTGTTCTGGGTCAGGATAAGGATAATGTTGTGATTCGTTCTGATGGCCGTCCAACTTATTATGCTAGTGATATTGCTTATCATTTCGAAAAATTTTCTAAACGTAATTTTTCTCGTGTAATTGATGTTTGGGGTGCTGATCACCATGGTCATGTAGAACGTTTGAAAATTGCAACGGATGCCGTAGTTGGTCATGAATGTGATTTACAGGTTCTTTTATATCAACTTGTGACTTTGAAACGTGGAACTGAGACTATTCGATTGTCAAAGCGAAGTGGTGAAATTATAACCTTGGATGAACTTATTGCGGAGGTTGGTTGTGATGCTGCTCGATTCTTTTTCCTTCTTCGTTCCCCGAATGCACAAATGGAGTTCGATCTTGAGCTTGCCGTTAAGAAGTCAAATGAAAATCCTGTCTATTACATTCAGTACGCACATGCACGAATGGCTGGCATTTTAGAGAGAGCTAAGCTTGATAGGCACGAATCATCAAAAGGGGATGTGAACTTACTTCAGGAGGATCATGAGTTAGCGCTGATTAGGCAAATGTTGCATCTTCCGGAAGTAATTGAACAAGTCGCTAATACTTCTGAACCACATCATCTTGCGCGTTACGCGATAGATTTCGCAACAGCCTTCCATGCATTTAATGATGCTTTTAAGCAATCAAAAGATCCCGACTTAAAGGTGCTGACTGATAATCAAGAACTTACTGCCGCAAGGCTAAAGTTGGTTGCAGCAGCTCGTGTTGTTTTAGCACGTTGTCTTCAGTTGTTGGGTATGAGTGCGCCGGACCGAATGTAGTCAATATATCTTCCAGTTTCTCCCGTAGGCTGCTTCGCGTGGGATGATTACGTGACCATCGACAGAGACAATTATTTTTTTGCCTAAAGTATTTATTTATTCAATTAATTCAAGTGCGCTGAACTGTTGCAATAATTTTTGTAAAAAATACGTTTTTCTTATCACCTACAAAACACAGAGATCGCTAGGATATTTACCATTTCAAGAAAGATCAATGCCAACAAACCAAGCCATGAAAATACCTGTGTTTTGATTTACTATGATAGTGATACGATAGTTTCAAATACGTAAAGAGACATGCGGTACATAGGGTGCTACTTATTGAAGGAATAATCGCCTAGGATCCGTAGTAGATAATACTTATGCATATATAGGTGAGGAAAAAATAGAATGGCCCCAGAAACTAAATCAACACGACCTGGTACAGGAAGTGTAATCGCTCTGATTGTTGTACCCTCACTTCTTTCGGGGGCTGGTCTAGCATTTTTACTTGTTGCATTTTTGATTAATAACCTTTTAGTAAGGGATATATTTTTGATTTTCGGTGCTGTTTTTCTTTGGTTTGATTTCTTTTTTTCAATGGCGGTTATCCGCTATACATTGCGTAGTCTTGATAATCGTGTTGCAAATCTTGAGAATTATAATTTGCGATAATTTCTGAAGGTAGCGCTTAAGAAGCAAGGGTTATTTATGTTCCTGCATAGTAGCCCATATCAAAATTCCAGAAATTGTTTTTGCATCGATGATAGTAGCGTCTTTAATTGCATCTACTGCTGCAGGTAGTGTCATTTCTACAATTTTAATTTCTTCATCGATATCACCATCTAGGACTGAAGGCTCTAAGTTTGTACAGAGGAAAAGGTGGATGAATTCATCACACCACCCAGGTGCTGCATAAAACCCTCCGAGTGAAGTGATAGAGTGAGGTTTCATACCTATTTCCTCTTGAAGTTCTCGTGCTGCAGTAGTTTTTGGAGGTTCTCCTGGTTCGAGTGTACCTGCAGGAAGCTCAAGTAGAATTTTTTTAACAGGTGCTCGAAATTGTTCTACTAAGAAAATTGTTCCATGTTGACTCAGGGCTAACATACAAACTGCGCCTGGGTGATGGACGATTTCACGTTGCACTTCTATACCGTTTTCAGTACGAAATTTTTCGGAATTTAGTTGTAAGATTTTTCCACTATAGAGATTTTTTGTTCCGCCAATTATGGGTTCCAAATTAATACGACTATTTTTGGAGCTACTTATTCTAAGTAGTCGCGCAGTTTTCGGCTGCGGCTAGGATGACGTAATTTACGCAATGCTTTTGCTTCTATTTGGCGAATTCGTTCACGGGTTACGCCAAATTCTTTTCCGACTTCCTCTAATGTACGACTACGTCCATCTTCTAATCCAAAACGTAATTCTAAAACACGCCGTTCACGGCTAGTAAGTGTCGCTAGAACATCCTCTACCTGTTCGCGAAGTAATTGTTGGCTTGCAGCATTTGCAGGAGAGACAGCTGTTTCATCTGGTATAAAGTCACCAAGATGACTATCTTCTTCTTCTCCAATGGGTGTTTCAAGTGAAACAGGATCCTGAGAGACCTTTTGGATTTCACGAATTCTTTCTGGTGAATATTGCCCGCTTGTATCAGGTTTACTGCTTTCGCGCATACCTTGAGCGATTTCTTCACTTGTTGGTTCTCGTCCAAACTCTTGAACCAAACGGCGACTGATGCGAACAAGTTTATTAATTGTTTCCACCATATGTACTGGAATACGTATCGTGCGTGCTTGATCAGCGATTGCTCTTGTGATTGCTTGCCGAATCCACCAAGTTGCGTAGGTGGAAAATTTAAAGCCTTTTCTATAATTGAATTTTTCAACTGCTCGAATAAGACCGATGTTACCTTCTTGTATTAGGTCCAACATAGCCATGCCACGGCCAATATATTTCTTTGCAACAGAAACAACGAGTCGCAAGTTAGCTTCAGTCAATCGTTGTTCTGCGGCGATACCGCGATGCTTTAAATCATCAAAGTGATACTGTAAGCGTTCCTCAAGGGGAACGATCATTTCTTGAAGACCGTTGCATGGCGGCAGTAGGCTTTTTTCGCCATCATCTGCTTCAGCTGCCATTGCATCAATTAAATCTGGTGTCAAAATATGCGTAACAATTGAAAGCTCAAGAATAGCTTCGTGAATCTCTTCTGGTTCAAGTTTAATTTTTTTCCCAAGATGCCAAGTAAGCCAAGGATTAATTTTCCCAAGGTCACGCATTGATTTTTTATGGTCGTCAGAATCTATGCTTCCATGGATCAAGCCACGAAATTGTTTACTACGGAGTATGCCTGAGATTGAAAAATCATCTCCGGCTTGTGCCATTTTCGCAAGTTTTTCTTC
This sequence comes from uncultured Dehalococcoidia bacterium, assembly GCA_963933025.1. Classification (GTDB taxonomy): domain Bacteria; phylum Chloroflexota; class Dehalococcoidia; order Tepidiformales; family Tepidiformaceae; genus JAKUNN01. The sequence continues at coordinate 5,396 of CAWVTC010000065.1, forward strand.
TTTATTTCTCCATACTGGAGCATCGGGAAGATCTTCTGGCCATTCGCCTTCGAATCCGGGGATAGGCCCGTTATTCGCAACCCAGTGTTCCCAGCGATCAATAAAATTTAAAGAACGTTCATAAATCATATGTAACGCAGCCCAATTTTCCAAAAGTATGACAGCTATTCGGGCTGCAGAAGGCTTGTGATTATATGATGTTTCGTAAGGTCCAATAATTTCTTCTTTAAGGTAAATATACTCCTCACGTTGTCGAGAGAGAGTTTTCTCATCTTCTGCAGTAAGTAGATAAACTTTGCCTATTTCACGCAGGTACATTCGTACAGGGTCATCAATACCTTCAGATTCATCGGTGATTATTGCAGCAATTGCCGCTTCTTCTTCTTCTTCTTCTTCTTCTTCTAAATTGAGCGGGTTACTATCAGGTTTTTCTTCGTCTTTAGATTCAGGATCTAACCCTTCCTCATCAAATTCACGTGCATTATTTAAGCTACTAAGCACGCTATCAAGGACGGCTGTATCTGTTGATCCAGAAGTCGGATTATCGCTCATAGGGATAAACTCCAGAAGTTGAAATTTTTGGGTTGAATAAGTTTACGTTACTTGAGGCTATCATGGCAGTCACTCGGCATCAAATCAATGTTACTTAATGCTTTTCCAGAAATCTAATAAAATATTTGCTAAGAGGCGTGGCGCCTGAAGAGGAATGTTATGCCCAACCCCATCAATTTGTTGAAATTTAGTATTACGATTTGACAAACGCATTTCTATAGCTATTTCCTCTCGTAATTCTTTGGACTTCTCACCTCTGATCAGAAGAGTAGGCAATTGAATAGAGCACCATGAATCCCAATAATCTCTGGAACGATGAATTTTTACAGTTTTTTTCATAGAACTAACATCCCCTCTCCACCCAAAAGTATTTCCTTTAAGATGTTTTACTTTTGCAAGTGCGACTTCTTTGCGACTGTTACTAATCTTTCCAGATTTAGGTTCAAAAAACTGTAAAGCAGCTTCTTCATTTTTAAATTGTTTAGGTGCCTTATCCAGCCAATTAACTGTCTCTTCCCAATTTCCCTTCCAGGTTTCTGGACCAATATCTATAATTGTTGCAGAGCTAAACATTTCCGGATACTGTGCAGCCGCTAGTATGGCTATTCGACCTCCAAGTGAATGACCAACTAAATGAGGTTTCGTACTTAGTTTGCTAGCTTCAACGGTTTCAATTAGATCATCTAAGTAATCTTGTGCTCTGAATTTAATTTTCTTGTAGGGACTATCCCCATGTCCACGCTGATCGTAAGCCAAGCAGTTTGGTTTATTTTTCCCAAGTGCAGTAATGGTAGGATTCCATACTTCGGCTACACCAGTGAGACCATGAAGGAATATGGATGCAGGCTCTGCGCCTTCCCATTCTAAAACACGAAAAGGACCTGCTTTAAGTTCTAACGTTAGTTGTTGTTTAGCCGCGTTAGTCTCCTGTAGGATATCCTGCTTGATCCCAAGCTTCGGTACCGCCTTCGACATTAAAGAGTTCGTACTCTTCCAATCCAGCGGCCGTCGCATATTCTGCTGCTAATGCGCTACGAGAACCCATTTTGCAGATAAAAAGTACTTCTTTCTTTTCACCTGCAAAATCGCGAATTTGCGACAATTTGTTCATGACAGTATTAACTGGAATCAAAAGTACACCTGACGCATGTACCTCTGCATATTCAGGAGGATCTCGTACATCAATCATAACTGCTTGATCTGCTTCAATTTTCTCCTTAGCTTCGCTCACGGAAATACGTGTAAATGGTTCGCGGGGGTCTTTGTTTGCCATGTTGATTAAAACCTTTCTCCTACAGTATAAACGGACGCGTAAATTTTAGGAATTGTGGATTAATATATTCATCGTTGTTTTGAATAAGAATGTGCTGTTTGCAAGACAATTGGTTCTAATTCGGGCGCCAAATAGGATTTTTTTGTACGTTCTTCGCTAGGTGAGCCATAAACAGTATTTCGTTGTTTAGGAGTACGACCCAGTTCTAGGATCAATTTATCCATTTGTTCGGGGCTCATTTCTTCTCCGAAGCTCGCTCCCGCAGCCCGACTGATACTTTCATTCATTAAAGTACCTCCTAGATCATTGGCACCAGCTTGCAAACAGGCACTACTTCCTAGATCTCCCATTTTTACCCACGATACTTGAATATTGGTAATGACAGGATGCAAAACTAGCCTAGAAACTGCATGCATCAAAATCGCTTCACGAAAAGTCGGACCTTTTCTAGCTCGTCCCTTAAGGAAGATAGGAGCTTCCATATGGACAAAAGGTAGGGGTACGAATTCTGTAATTCCACCAGTGCGCTCCTGAAGATGTCTTAAGTGCAGAAGGTGTTTTGCCCAGGATTGGGATTTTTCCATGTGTCCATACATAATTGTAGATGTTGTTGTAAACCCGCCTCTATGGGCATCTTCGATTACGGAAAGCCACTGCGAGGTATTAATTTTATCTGGACAAAGTTCCATTCGTACATCATCGTCTAAAATCTCGGCGGCAGTACCGGGTAGAGTTCCTAATCCTGCCTGCTTTAATTTTTCAAGAAATTCCGGTACAGGTATGCCGAGGGTTTCCGCACCTTGCCATACCTCAAGTGGTGAAAAAGCGTGTAAATGAATTTCGGGCAATGCTTCTTTAATTGCTCGACATATTTCCAAGTAAGTTTCACCAGTGTAATCGGGATGAATACCACCTTGCATACATGCTTCTGTGGCACCTCTTTCCCAAGCTTCTTTTGCTCTGCGCACTACCTCGTCTAATCCTAAGTTGTACGGTTTTCCCCTCAAATTCTCACTAAGTTTTCCTTTGGAGAAAGCACAGAATTGACATTTGAAGTAACAAATATTTGTGTAGTTGATGTTGCGATTAACCACATACCTCACGGTTTCTCCGGAAACTTCTTTGCGTAATTGATTTGCCGCATCACAAACATAGGTAAACTCTTTTCCGCGTACCTTAAATAAGTCAACGATTTCTTCTTCGCTTAATTCATTTCCATTTCGTGCTTTCGTTACAATTTCCTGAGTTTTTGTACTGATTAGTCCATGGTTATTTGCAGTAGATGTCATTGTTATCGAGGGAGGCATGATTTCGTTATCGCCTGGCGACCAATTTCCGTCACGTGCAAAGCCTTCTGTGTCCATTGCATGCATCGTTAAGGTACTCATTTCCTTGCTGAGCCATGTTTTGTGGTCTTTTGCATAATTTGGATAGATTGCAAGCCGTTCGACTAATTCTTTACCAGCTGAGGTTGTTTCTCTTTCAAGATTGTTTATCTCAGGCCATGGGGCTTCTGGGTTTACATGGTCTATCGTGATAGGTGATACTCCACCCCAGTCACTAAGTCCTGCATCAATAAGTTTTTTGTAAGAATCGGGTGTTAGGTTAGGCGGTGCTTGTACATTCATTTGTGGTCCGAACAAGATACGCGTGACGGCCAATGTCCATAAAAGATCTTCGAAGGATGGTTCAGGAGAATTAGCCATTTTCGTTTCGGGCTTGGCTCGAAAATTTTGGATAATAAGTTCTTGTATGTGACCGTATTGACTTTGTATGTCTCGTAGTGCTAACAGTGATTCAATACGTTCCCGACGTGTTTCCCCGATACCGATGAGAATGCCTGAGGTAAAAGGAATGTTCTCTTTTCCTGCAAGTCTAATGGTTTCCAGTCGTGCTTCTGGATCTTTATCTGGTGATCCGAAATGGACCTCCCCTTTGCCCATTAATCGGTTTGATACGCTTTCTAGCATAATTCCTTGTGAAACAGAAACCTCACGGAGGTTAGAAAGGTTTTCAACTGTCATTACTCCTGGATTTACATGTGGTAACAATCCTGTTTCACGTGCTATCAAAGATGCGGCTTCATGTAGGTAATCCAAAGTTGTTTGATGTCCTAGTGCTGAGAGCTCTTCTTGCGCGACTTGATAACGTAATTCTGGCTTATCACCAAGAGTAAAAAGGGCTTCAGTACAACCAGATTCTGCACCGGCACGAGCTATGGCTAGCATTTCGTCTAAGGTTAGGTAAGCAGACTCACCTTTTTTGGGGGGCTGTGCAAAAGTGCAGTAGTGACATACATCTCTACAAAGCTGTGTAAGAGGAATAAAAACATTTCTCGAGTAGGATATGAGGTTGCCATGTCCTTGATCTCTTAA
>CAWVTC010000066.1:0-9489 GCA_963933025.1 uncultured Dehalococcoidia bacterium
CAGGAGAAGATAGAGACCAAAGAGAGAAAAATACTTTAAACGATTGGATCAAATCAGGAGTTCTAACGTATACAGATGAAGAACACTTTTTTGCATATGAACAAGAATTCAGCGAACAAGGCACTATTTATAAAAGAAGGGCTCTTTTTTGTGGTGTCGAGTCTCGATCATGGGAAAATGGTGCAGTTAAACCGCATGAGTTTACATTATCGGCTCCCAAAGTTGATAGGTTATCTTTGTTAAAAAATACCGAAACTCAATTTAGTCCAGTATTTATGTTGGCAAAAGATCGTTCCGGCCAGTTAAGTTCACTTTTGGCAAAGATTTGTGATGGTTCCGAGGCAACTGCAATAGGGACTGTCGATAATGTGACACACAGAATTTGGATGATGCCTGCTACAGAAGACTATTTAAGGATGTTAGCCCCTCTGCTGTCAGAAAGTTTTTATATTGCTGATGGACATCACAGATACGAAACATCGTATGCGTACAAGTCAAGTATAGGAACACAATCGATCATCGAACACCCGGCTAATTATTGCTTAACTGCACTTGTTCCTAGCGAAGATAGCGGTCTTATTATTCGTTCGTTACATCGAATAGTTCCCAATCAAGTACCTTCTAACTGGGAAAAAAAATTATCGAAATATTTTACTATTGAATCTGTAAGTTCTTCTAATAAACAAGATTATGATGATTCAGGGATTCTTGCTTTGGGATTAGAAAACCCAAACTCGAAACATTTGTTAATGCTATCTAATTTCGAAAGACTTCGTGCAGAAGTTGATGCTACAAAGAGTGATTTATGGCTTAAAACACAAGCTAATATTCTACGGTATGGTGTTTTAGACTCCTTATGGGGATTTAATGATGAAGATCTACGAAGCGGATCTGTAGCGTATACGCATTTGGCGGAGGAGGTTAAAGAAGAAGTTTTGCTCAACAGCGCTACCGGATTTTTATTAAAACCGCTCTCTGTAGATGAGGTTTTAACAGTTGCCGATGGTGGTGAACGTTTACCTCAAAAATCAACTTTTTTCCATCCTAAAATTGGTTCTGGGTTACTTTTTTATCCTTTGCTTAAAGATGGACTAGATTAATTTTTTGAATACCATCTGTTGCTGATAGTTTTTTAAGATCTGTATCACTAGGTATGTCATCTACAACGACAATCATGGTTGCATTAGCTCTTGGTTTACGCCGTGCTACTTGCATCGTTGAAATATTAATATCACATGAGGCCAATGCCATTCCAAGGCTACCAATCATTCCTGGTTTATCTTCATTTTCACAAATTAATAGGGTATCGCCGCTTTCAATTGTGACATCAATTTCTAAATTATTTATTGAAACAAGCTTTGTACTTAGATGACTAACTGCACCATTTAATGTAATTTTTTGAGTATTTGTTTCAACCGTGATTCCTATAAGATTATGGAAAATTTCATGAGACGAAAATAAACGTTCCTCAATTATCCAACCATGCTTTTCAGCTGCTAAATTAGCATTAACTAAAGTCACAACATCTTCACTAATAGGTTTCAGTAATCCTGCTATGGCAGAACTTTTCAAAAGTACTACACCTTGTTCAGCTATTTCTCCAGAAATATCTAATTTTATTGAGGTGAGTTGATCATTTACAAGTTGAGCAGCTAGTCTTCCAAGTAAATTAGCTACTTTCATATAGGGTCCTATGACCTCCATTAGTTCTGGGGAAACTAATGGAGCATTTACAGGATAAGTGGGTGGATTTCCCTTTAAAACATCTACAATTTGCTTAGCGACATCAATTGAAACTCTTTCTTGGGCCTCTTGAGTAGAGGCTCCTAAATGTGGAGTAGCGATAATTTTAGGATTATTGAGTAGTGGCGAGTCTAATTTGGGAGGTTCTGTAGCGAAAACATCTAAAGCAGCACCTGCAATTTTCCCAGACTCAATCCCCCGTATCAATGCGTCTTCATCTAAGATACCACCTCGAGCGGCATTAATTATCCTTGTTCCAGGCTTCATTAAATTAATCTGCTCATCACTAACCATTCCTTTTGTCTGTGGAGTTAGTGGAGTGTGCAAGCTAATAAAATCACTCTTCTTTAAAAGTTCTTCAAGTGTTACTGATTCAACTCCTAAAGAGCGTAACCGTTCAGCAGGCACAAAAGGATCATGCGCGACAACTGACATTTCTAAACCAATTGCGCGACGAGCAACAGCGGCACCTACTGGACCAAACCCTATTAAACCAAGTGTTCTGCTCCGGAGTTCTGCTCCAACAAAATTTGAACGATCCCAATTACCAGTACTTAATGATTTATTAGCCTGTGGAATATGACGTGCCAATGAAAGCATTAGCGCAACGCTATGTTCAGCCGCAGCAATCGTATTACCTTGAGGAGCATTTACTACAACAATGCCTTTTTCTGTTGCAACTTCTAAGTCGATATTGTCAACCCCAGTTCCTGCACGTCCAATAACCTTTAATTTTTCTCCAGCACGTATTACATTCGCGGTAACTTGAGTTGCACTTCGAACGATTAGTGCATCGTAGTCTTTAATTTTTTCACATAGTGCAGGTTCTGAGAGTCCGAGAATACTATCCACTTCTGCAAACTCTTGCATCAATTTAATTCCATCGTCGGCAATACCGTCTGCAACAAGTATTTTTGTATCTTTAGAAATCATTTAGACGTATTCCCAAGATGTTTCTTGGAAAGTTTTGCGGCTACATTCAAAGCTTCTTCAAGTTCTGAATGTTCAAAGAAACCTAAATGACCGATTCTGAAAATTTTTCCTTGTAATTTTGCTTGCCCACCACCCAAAATAACCCCAAAATCATCACGCGCTGATGCTGAAATTGCTTTCCCATCCGCACCCTTTGGCCATTTAATAGAGGTTACTGTATCCGAAGCAACTGCAGGATCAGCAAACAACTCAAAACCATTCTTTAAAGCTACCTGTCGAGTTAAGTGCCCGGCTTTTTTATGTCTTTCATATATTGCTAGTAATCCTTCTGCGTGCATATGTTTAAAAGATTGTTCCAATGCAAAGAAAATTGATAAAGCTGGAGTCCATGGTGTTTGGGAGCGTTCTAAAGAATCACGTGCGCGCGAGAGATCAAAGTAAAACCTTGGCATTTTAGCGTGTGCATTTGCTTCCCATGCCTTTTTGCTTAGCCATACGAATGCAAGGCCAGGAGGAGCCATCCATCCTTTTTGTGAACCACTTACAACAACGTCTAATCCCCATGTTTCAACCGGACATGGGATAGAAGAAATGCTACTCACGGCATCAACAATGATGAGGCAATCATGTGCTCTTGCAATCTCCGCAATTTTTTGTAAGGGATTTGTGACCCCTGTGGATGTTTCATTATGTGTAACTAAGATTGCCGATATCTTCGGATTTAAAGCAAGTCTACTTTCGACTTCCTCAGGATCAGCAGCATGGCCCCATTCAACCGAGTAGGATTCAACAACAGCTCCATATGTTTTGGCTATATTCGCAAATCTATCGCCAAAAGCTCCAATTGAAATTGAAAGTACTTGGTCTCCTGGACTTAAAACGTTAACTACTGCAGCCTCAAGGCCACCTGTTCCCGATGCAGTAAGACAAAAGACTTCAGATTGTGTACCAAATACCCATTTTAATCCGTCTGAAACAGATCCTAGTACCTTTGCAAACTCAGGACCCCTATGATTAACCATAGGGTGGCCTGTTGCAGTAAGTACATCAGGGGGAACTGGAGTTGGTCCTGGAATACGGAGGTTCACTCTTTTGCTCCTCAAATATACACTGATTGTAACCAGCTATGCCTTATACACATTCGGACACCAAAAATGACAAAACAAAATCATAATTTACGATCGATACCTTCTGTTGATTTACTTATATCCCATCTGGATAATAGTACGCAAATTACAACCTCACATTCATTGCTAACAAAGATTACTCGTGATGTTTTAAGCACCGTAAGAGACGAATTTTTAAAGGGAGTACCTATACCCAGCCTAGATGATTTGACTTTTCGAGTCGCAACTAAAGCAAACGTATTGCGAAATACTAAACCTCAACGGGTAATTAATGCTGGCGGAGTAATAATCCAAACCAATATTGGACGCTCACCTTTAAGTGAACGTGCTAAAACAGCTTTATGGGAAGCTAGTTCGTATAGTGATCTAGAATATGATTTAACTACAGGTACTCGAAGCAGCAGACAAAATAAAACAAGCGAATTGTTAACAATTTTAACAGGGGCTGAAGATAGTTTAGTAGTAAACAACAACGCAACGGCTTTATATATACTCCTTAACGTTCTTGCCTCTCAAAAAGAAGTACTTGTTTCCCGAGGTGAAGCTATTGAAATCGGTGGTGGAGTTCGTATACCTGATATTCTCTTGCACAGCAATGCAAAAATTGTTGAAATTGGAACCACAAATCGAACTTATACTGAAGATTATGCGAATTCAATTAACAAAATTAATACAGCTGCGATCTTGAGAATTCATCAATCTAATTTTAAAATCGTAGGTTTTACAGCAAAGCCTGAACTTAAAGAATTGTCAAATTTGGCTACCGCAAATAATATACTTTTACTTGATGATTTAGGCAGTGGATGTTTGTTAGATACACAAGATTTTGGGATACCTCATGAACCTACCGTTCAAGAAAGCATAGCGCATGGTGCAGACATATCATTTTTTAGTGGCGACAAACTAATTGGTGGTCCTCAATCGGGAATAATTGTTGGAAGAAAAGATATAATTAAGCAATTAAAAGATCATCCGTTAGCTCGGGCATTACGACTTGATAAGACAGTTACAGCTGCTCTAAATGCTACGTTGATTAGTTATGTTGAAAATCGGGCTAAGGAAGAAATTCCAATTTGGAAAATGATTGCATTAAGCCCAGATGAGTTGAAAACAAAAACCTCTAACTGGGCCGCTATGATTGGTGAACAGGCCAAAGTAGTGAGATCTAAAACAATGATAGGAGGTGGCGCACTACCTGATACCAGCTTACCAACATGGTGTTTGGCCATCAATTATGATGATGGAGCAGAAAATTTAAGTGCCTTATTACGTTCCCAACCAACTCCCATTATCTCGCGTATTGAAAATAATTTAGTTTTGATCGATCCAAGAACAATTGAAGATGATGATGAGGCAATTTTAGTTAGGGAGTTATCAAATATTTTTGATTAAAGATTTATTAATCTACTCGTGCTTGTGGAAATAGATCAATAAGCATTTCTTCTTCTGTAGGTAAACTTCGTTCAATTATATCAATATTGTCTAAAGCAATTTCTGCTCCTAATGCCGCACATTCAAGAGGTTTCTCTGTTACGTAGCACGGAACTTCAGTAGCTTGCGTGAGCAAATTTTCGATATCACGTAAAAGTGCACCACCACCAGTGAGAACGATTCCGCGATCTAGTATGTCTGCTGCCAACTCAGGAGGTGTGCGTGATAATGCATTTTTTATAGTTTGTATAATTCCTAGCAGAGGCTCTGATATTGCATCCGCGATTTCAGCACTTGTCAGAATAATTGTTTTGGGTAATCCACTTACATTATCCCTACCACGGACAGATTGCTGCATAGGCCTTGAATCAGGTATTGCAGATCCGATTGAAATTTTTACTTCTTCTGCAGTACGTATTCCGATCGAAAGTTTGTATTTTCTTCTCACATAACTTTGGATTGCCTCATCTAATTGTTTGCCAGCTATTCGTGCTGATTCACTAGCCACAATACCAAAAAGTGAAATTACCGCGGCTTCAGTACGGCCACCACCAATATTTACAACCATACTTCCTCTAGGTAAATCTACGGGGATATCTGCACCTAATGCTGCTGCCAAGGGTTCAGGTATTAGATGAGTTGGTCTTCTAGCACCTGCTTGTTCGCAAGCATCCCGAACAGCACGCTGTTCCACTGTTGTTACTCCTGCAGGAACGGTAATTGCTATTTCCGGGCGAATTAAATTAAATGGTCCACGTAAAGTATCTATAAAGTGCGAAAGCATTGCACTAGTCATTTTATAATCAGCTATGGCTCCGCCTTGTAATGGGTGTACTACACTTAAAGCTCCAGGTGTGCGGCCTTGTAATTCGAAAGCCTCCGCCCCTACTGCAATTACTGAGTCATCACGGTTATGTATAGCTACTACCGAAGGCTGATTAATTACAATACCTCGTCCTTTTTGACAGATAAGAAGATTAACGGTACCTAAATCAATTCCTGCCCGTATAGATGAAAACAAACCCATCACAAACGCTCCAATTGAGCACCTAATGCGCAAAACTTTTCTTGTAAATTGTCATACTTGCGGTCAAGGTGCTCAATTTCAGTAATTGTTGAAATTCCAGTAGCAACGCATGCGGCCAAAAGCACTGCTGCACCTGCGCGTACATCTAATGCAGTGACTTGAGCACCTGATAGCTTAGAAGGACCGGAGATTACAGCTGAAGTTCCAGTTATAACAATATCCGCACCCATTTTCCGTAATTCATTTACATACAGCATACGATTTTCAAAAACTCTCTCCTGAACAATGGAAACTCCAGAAGCTTGAGTTAAAAGGGACGCCATTGGTGCCTGCAGGTCAGTTGGCATTCCAGGATATGGTAGACTTTGAAAATTTACAGGAATAAGAGGATTATTTCTTTGAATCTGCAAATTATTTTCAGTAACTTTTAAGTCAGCTCCACACTCTCTTAATTTTGAAAGTAAGCTATCCAATTGATTTATAGGAGCATTTTCAATTGTAATTTTCCCGCCAGTTAAGACTGCAGCAATCGCAAAGGTCCCTGCTTCAATACGATCAGCTGGTAAAGATATTTCACACCCATGTAATTTTTCAACACCTTGGACAGTAATTACTTGTGTGCCTATACCTTTAATTTTCGCTCCCATGGCTATTAGTAAAGTAGATAAAAATACAACTTCGGGCTCTGTAGCAGCATTTACTATAGTAGTTTCCCCTACAGCTAATGTCGCAGCCATAAGAACATTTTGTGTTCCAGAAACACTCGGATAGTCCAGGAAAATTCTTTTTCCAATTAAACCCTTGGGGGCAGTAGCTTGATAAATATCTCCAGAGCGTTGAATTTGTGCTCCTAATGCAACAAAACTATTGATATGTACATCAACTGGGCGACCACCAATAGGATCGCCGCCAGGCGGGGGAGTACTAACCTTCCCATACCTTGCAAGCAAGGGCCCTGTTACTTGGAATGAAGCTCTATTAGCGCTCATCAGGTATGCAGGAGCAGAAGTTTTCTTTATAGCATTACAAGTTATTGATATTGTATTTCTATCCGTTTTCACTATTTTTGCGCCAAAATGTTGTAACAGCTCAGATAAGGTAGCTACATCACTGATATGTGGCATATTTTTCAGTACTACTGTTTCATCGGTTAATAAGGTTGCACACATTGCCGCTAAGCCGGCATTAGCTGATCCCGCAAGACGAACTGTTCCTGCAAGTTGAACTGGGCCACGTAATCTATATGAAGATTTACTCTGATTCACCGTATTCACCAGTCAAGAGTAGGATGGGTACACCAAAACCTGCAAGATCAAGATAAAAATAGAAAATTATATATGTGTGCTAGCCGTTTGATCGTCTTCGTCGTTTCTCTGCAATATTTAATCGAAGTAATGCACGCTGTAAAGATGCCTGTGCTCGAGCAAGATCAACTATTAATTGTTCATTCTGCGCATCGTTAATACGGTCCTGCGCCCTTTTACGAGCTTCTTTAGCACGTTCAATATCAATTTGATCAGCATTTTCTGCAACATCTGCCAAAATAGTTACTTTATCTGAATGTACCTCGAGGAAACCACCACTAATTGCAAAACTCGTCTCTTCACTACCTTTTTTAAAAATTAACTCACCATAGTCTAATGTCGTCATTAAGGGGGCATGGCGTGGGAGAATTGCAAGTTGTCCATCGCTACCTGGTACTACGAGTACATCTAAGTTGTCTTCGGTTTGTACGATTTGCTCTGCAGTAATGATTTCGATGGATAAAGGCATTAAGATTCCTCACTCAGTGCTTTGGCTTCAGCAACAACATCTTCGATTGTGCCCTTCATATAAAAAGCTTGTTCCGGTAAATCGTCATGCTGTCCTTCTAAAATTTCACTAAATCCTCGAATAGTCTCTCTAATAGGAACATATTTTCCTTCACGGCCTGTAAAAGCTTCGCCTACGAAGAATGGTTGTGTTAAGAAGCGTTGTAATTTTCGTGCTCTAGCAACCGTAAGCTTGTCTTCATCAGAGAGCTCATCGATACCAAGAATCGCTATAATATCTTGTAAATCTTTATACCTTTGTAATACCGTTTGGACGGAACGTGCAACATCATAATGCTCTTGTCCAACAATGCGTGGCTCTAAAGCCCTTGAATAAGATGTTAACGGATCCATTGCAGGGTAAAGTGACTGTTCTGCAAGTGAACGCTCTAGCGCTACAACAGAGTCTAAATGCGCAAAAGTTGTTGCAACTCCAGGATCAGTATAGTCATCAGCAGGTACATAAATTGCCTGAAAAGAAGTAATAGAACCCTTTTTAGTTGTTGTAATACGCTCTTCGAGTTCACCCATTTCCGTTGCAAGTGTAGGCTGATAACCTACAGCAGAAGGCATTCGTCCTAAAAGTGCAGAAACCTCCATCCCGGCTAAGGTGTAGCGATAGATATTATCAACGAAAAAAAGTACATCTAACCCTTCTTCATCTCGAAAGTATTCGGCCATTGTTAATCCTGATAGGGCAACGCGTAGTCTTACACCAGGAGGTTCATTCATTTGTCCAAACACCATCGACATACGAGGTAGTACCCCGGACTCATTCATTTCATTCCACAGATCATTTCCTTCTCTTGATCGTTCTCCTACGCCGGCAAAAACTGAATAGCCACCATGCTGTTGAGCTATATTATTGATTAATTCTTGAATCGTAACCGTCTTACCTACACCAGCACCACCCAAAAGACCAACTTTACCTCCACGTACAAGTGGCGCTATTAAATCAACCACTTTAATACCTGTTTCCAAAATCGAAGGTTCAGTTTCCTGATCTTTAAAGGCAGGGGCTTCTCGATGTATTTCCCAACGTGGTGCCCCTTCAGGAGCAGGCAGATCATCAATTGGCTCACCTAAAACATTAAACATACGGCCAAGAGCTTTTTCACCAACAGGTACAGATATTGCCTGACCTGTATCAATTACAGACATATCTCTCCTCAGTCCATCAGTAGAGTCCATCGCTAAAGCACGAACCCAATTGTTACCCACATGCTGCTGTACTTCAGCAATTAAGGATGTTCCATCCTCACGTTCAATGCTAAGGGCATTATTTATAGCCGGAAGACTGTCGGGTGGGAATTCGATATCTAATACCGTTCCGATAATTTGAGATATACGACCTGAATTAGAGGTGGTAACCATGTTTACTCCTTATTTGACTTTCTTTGATTTCGGTCCAAATTTC
>CAWVTC010000067.1:0-9387 GCA_963933025.1 uncultured Dehalococcoidia bacterium
AGAATGGATCGAGGGGCCTGAAGCACTAGGGTTAGAACAAGTACCGGATTCATTAAAAAATGCGTAATCCTGAAAAGGTTACCGGCCATCCGCATCAAGGTAGTCGGTTTTGTATGCATTGTGGCAATGTACTTAAAGAATACCTTCCCACAATGGATACGATAAAAAGACTCGTGTGCACAGAGTGTAAATTTACTCACTATATAAATCCACGTCCGGCAGCCGGACTGATTCCGGTCGACCCTACTGGTAGAGTGCTACTAGCAAAGCGCGACATAGAACCACAACTAGGTCTTTGGGTTTTCCCAGGGGGGTTCATCGATATAGGTGAAACGGTTGAAGAAGCAGCAATAAGAGAAACCATGGAAGAGGTTTGTCTAGAAGTAGATAACCTTCAGCTTATAGGTGTGTACACAAGGATTACAGCTGGTGTGATAATTACAGTTTTTTCTGCACAGAGTGGGGGAGTTGCCAAAGCAGCACACGAGACCGCCGAAGTTAAATGGTTTGAAATAAACGATATCCCTTGGAAAGATCTAGCATTTGAAACAACCACTTGGGCACTCCAAGACTGGCTAGCGCAGCCAGTCAATCATTAAGTCGTACGCTACAATCGTTCTTATCGTCCGAGTCGATAATTGGAAGCAAGAATTGATATCAAAGTACCCGCACGAGGATCAACTGCTCTCGCAAAAATTCGTGGATAGTCATCATGTAATTCGTCCGGGCTTAAATCAGTGGTAAGGATAGTCGGTAGGTTACTAGAAGTTCGATAATTTGCTATTTGATAAAGCTTTTCTAATGCCCATGCTGAAGTCGTTTGAGCGCCCAAATCATCTAATATCAAAAAGGGTGTAGTGCGCACACTTTCGAATACTTCATCGTATGTCCCACGACTGCCTGCATTATCATAGGAAGACCGCAATCGATCCAATAGGTCTGGCACTACGCAAAAGAAAACCTCATCAGAATTACGTATTCTTTCATTTGCAACAGCAGCAGCTATGTGGGTTTTCCCGCAGCCATTTGCTCCACTTAGAACAAGCCATCCTTCTTGATGTTCAGAGAAAATCTTGGCTGCTTGCCAAGCAGCACGCAATGAATCCTTCTCTGTCGGACTACCAGAATTAACATTAAAATTCCCAAAACCCATTTCCTTAAGCCGACTTAAATTCATTCCCCCGATCTCACGATACACCTGTCGAGGTCCCGAGAGATCAATCACTCTACATAGATCTGGCATCTTTAAGCGTGTTTTAATTCTTTCATCTAACGAACCAACCAAGGAGGAGCACGTAAGAACTGTTGGTAAGCGTTCGTTATAACGAGTATTTATAAGTTGAAAGAGCTTCTCCTGAGCCCAACTAGTTGGAGCTACAGTATCAATATCATCTAAAATTAGCAGCGGTGCACTACGAACTTGATCAAATATTGAAGAAAAACTCATCTCTGTATCCTCAGAGTTGTAGCCCAATCGCAAATGGTCAAGAAGATCAGGACAGACCATAAACAACGCAGGTTTCCCTGAATCAATAGCGGCATTAGCAATTGCAGCTGCCATATGTGTTTTACCAGAACCTGAGGACCCGATAATAGCTAGCCAAGAGTCTGATGCGTCAACGAATTTATGTGCAATGCTAAGAGCAGAAGCTTTTTTGTTTTCGTATAAAACTTTTTCAAGGGATTCAAAGGTCAAATGTCTTAAAGAACCAAGATTACCTATACGCTCAAGACGTTCACGTCTTGTAGTATCAGCCTCGGAAAGTGCACACTGGCAAGGTTCCACCTGACCAAACGAGGGATCATCAATATTTCTTCGACGACGTACAAATAGCGCACCACCACAAAACCGGCAATCATCCACTTCTATAGAAGTATCTTCATTAACAGAACTATCAACGGTACTTTGCGAGATGTCCGAATTTTCCCCCGATATAATTATGCTTTCTCGCTTCGAGAGAATCTCGTCTATTCGTTTCATTTTTCCGGCTCTCCTTTTCTTTACTTTCTAAAATACGTTCGATATACCGCCAACTTGTAATACCTTGGGTAGAGGCTTCTTTCAATGCTTGTTTTATCAAATCAGAATCATATTGGTTTGATGCTTCAACCAAACTTTCTGCGATCCGAGGGGAAATTACGCCAAAATATTCCTCATATAATTGAAACAACTCCGCAGTCCCAAAAGTTTGAGTCTGTTCCAAATTAAGATTTACATCTATGTTACTTTCTCCGGTTTGCAAATTTGTAACCATATCTTGAGATGTAGAATTATTTAGTAAAAAAATCACTTCCTCATGATTTTGATGATTAGAAATCATTTTTAACAAAAATCCTAGGCCAACACATCTTTCCAAACTTTGGTTAAATTGTTCTTTATCAATACCTATCTTCTTAAACGAATATTCCACTCCCTGAGTAAACCAAAGATCATCAGATGAAACGTAGTATTTTTGTTTTGAAGCAAATTCCTCTTGCAATACATATACACACCAAAATAAAGTAAAAATATCTTCAATAAATTCGACACTTGGAAAAAATTTTTCGAAAAACTCATTCGGTATTAACGTCGAACCAGGAATACCAGAAACCTGCGGAAAGGCAAAGTTTGCAAGAACTTCTTTCGTCATAATTCTTGACCAGCAAGTTCACGACTTATTTCTGCTTGCTGAACTCTATCAGAATCAGCATCATCGGGATGAAGCGCCCAATCCTCAAAGCGGGCAAGTCGTTCCCGAAAACGTAAGTCAACATCACCAATCGGACCATTACGATGCTTTGCAACAATCACACGAGCAACACCACGAGGATATGCACTAGCTGGTAACTCAGGATGTTCAGAAGCCCATTGTTCCGGTGTAACATGCATATCTTCACGACTTAAAAATGTAACAACATCTGCATCTTGTTCAATCGAACCAGAATCTCTCAAATCTGAAAGCATCGGTATTCGGGGATGGCGAGATTCAATTGCACGCGATAATTGTGCAAGTGCAATTACTGGAATCTCAAGTTCTCGTGCAATACCCTTTAATGTTCTTGAAATATAACTAATCTCCTGAACACGGTTTTCTCGCCCATTTAACCAAGAATCGGAATGCATCAACTGCAAATAATCAATTACCAGAAGATCCAAACCGTGCGAACCTGCAAGACGGCGAGCTTTAGCACGCAAATCAGCAACGGTAAGTGTTGGCGAATCATCAAACCAAATATCAGCGTCAGCAAGATCTCCTATTGCTCTTATTATTCGACGTTCTTCATTTGTCGTTTGTTCTCCCAAACGTAAGCGAGTACTATCTACTTCCGATTCAGCAGAGAGTAGACGGATAGCTAATTGCTCAGCTGACATCTCAAGTGAGAAAAAGCCCACCTTAGCATGCTGATTAATTGCTGCATTTCGAGCAATTCCCAAAGCAAATGCAGATTTACCCACACTAGGCCTTGCTCCCACAATGATAAGATCGGAGCGTTTTAAGCCACCAAGCAAATGATCTAAATCATGAAAACCCGTTTCAATCGTTGCAATAGCTGGACGGGCAACATCATCCGAATCTTCTTCTAGGTAGGTCTGCAACAATTGTCCTATGTGCACAAAATCACGAAAGGTCTCACCACCCCTGAGTCGTTGCAATAGGTTTTCCGAACGATTAAGTACCGATTCAATATCAGCAGGCGCTTCGTATGCAAGCTGCAAAATACCTGTTCCAGCACTAATAAGCCCACGATAAGTACTGTCACGTTTAACGATTTGAGCATAAAACTCAACACCAACACTTGTAGGTAACTGGCGAATAATATCACCCAGATATGCCTGCCCTCCGGCATCCTCTAAACGATTCTGACGAGCTAACTCATGGGCTACCGTAATTTGGTTAATTGCCTCATCACGATCCCACAGACTTAATGCCGATTCATAGATCCATCCATTTTTCTCACGATAGAAATGCTCGGGCTTCAAAATATTTGAAATACGGAAAATAGCCTCGGGATCAACTAAAAGCGCGGCAATCACCGCTTCCTCAGCCTCTACATCATGTGGGGGTAACTGTTCAAAAGCAGGGAGTGTCATGATAGATAACACACATAAATAGTACTTATCAAATTAACAATAACCCCCCAATCATTCTCTCAATTAAGCATTTTCATCTATTTGATTATTAGAACTTTCTTCTGATTCGTCTTCATTATTTTTAGTAGTAATCTCTGTAGCTTCTGCTGCTGCTTGTTTAGCTGCTTCCTCTGCTGCTTGTTTAGCTGCTTCTTCTTCTGCTTTTACCGCAGCTTGTCTGGACACTAGCTCCTCAGCTTCCGCTTCGACCTGCTTGGCCTCTAACTCTGCAGCTTCCGCTTCGGCACGAAGACGCTCAACTATTGGACGGGATACCTCATCTGGCTCGACATCCACTGTAATCACTATGCTTGTATTACGAGTAAATCGAATAGTCACAGATTGAGTACTTATTTGGCGAATTGGCTCACCAAGAAGAACCATCCTCTGGTTGACCTCTATACCCGTTGTCTCTTGAATACGAGCTGCTATATCTCGGCTCGTCACCGACCCAAAAAGCTGTCCGGTTTCACCAACACGAACCTCGAAAGTGACAACATAGTTCTCTAGCCTTTCAATGTATACAGCTGCCTCACCATCAAGCTTTTCTTGACGACGGGCTTCCTTCTGCATATGGGAGCGTGCCTTCTGCATATTAGGTTCAGTGGGGGCAACAGCTATACCACGTGGCAACAAAAAATTTCGCGCATAGCCATTAGAAACTTCACGAACATCTCCAGCTACAGCAGTTCCTTCAACATCTTCCAAAAAAACAACCTTCATTTTACAAACCTCTGCATGGCCTAGCCAACTGATAAATACAGCAAGATACTAGGCACGATAGTAGAGAGCATCATACGCTGCCAGTAAGTTATAGGCTTAAAACAGAAGTTTTGATAAAGTTTGTATATATTAGTGTAGTTATATCTAGTGAACATGAAATTAATCATAAAAGAACATATGTTCTTTTATGATTTTAACAAGGACAAGGTGAGTGCACAAAGAACCAACACTAATTATTCTGCATGGAGGCTGTGGAACCCATGAAGCGGAACAGCTTATTGCTGATGCAAAAATTGAGGTAGCACAATCAAATGCTTTAAACGCACTAAAAGCTGGATTCCGTAAAGTTATTATTTCCACCGATTCAGCTGAATCCTTTACAGGTCTTGGTGATAATGTATCGATAATCCCAGATCAAAAAACAGAAAAATTCAATTTCCAAAAATCTATAGAGACATTATTAGAAGGTTTCTCCATCGAACATCCTGTGATAATGAGTTCCGGTGCTGCTCCTTTATTAGGAATTCAAGGATTCATGGAAATCGTTATGAAATTCCAAAATGAAGAACCTGTTGTTATTACAAATAACTTTTTTTCGAGTGACTTGGTTGGATGGCAACCAGTTGATGCTTTTAAACATATCGGTCATGTAGAACGCGATAATGAATTACCTCGCTTATTAAGAGATCACGCAAATTGTACCCCTTCAATTCTTGCGAAATCTCCTTCAACTCAATTTGATTTAGATACGCCATCTGATCTATGTGTTTTGAAAATTTGGGAAAAAACTCCAAAAAACTTACGTGCACAATTGAAAGACCATGCATTGCTACCACTCAAACAATATCGTCAAGCAATGCAAGAATTCTGTAACCCTGAAGCAGAGGTAGCTATCTTGGGACGTGTGGGCAGTAACGTATGGCAGTATCTAGAAAAAGAAACTGCTTGCCGTATCCGAATAATTAGTGAAGAAAGAGGCCTTGCTACATCTAATCGAGAAGCCCGATCATTAGCTGGTTACTTACTTGAAGAGGTAGGTCCAAAACATTTCATCGATATAATTGAAACTCTTGGAGACGTGATAATAATTGATACCAGAGTTTTACTCGAACATCTCAAACTGGAAACAACTAGAGAGGAAAGGTTCCAAAGTGATCTTTTAGCTTATCAAACAATCAACAATTCTCTTCTCCAAGAATTCACTAAAACTGTAGCACAATCTAAAAAACCTATACTTCTAGGCGGTCATAACTTGGTATCAAGTGGATTAATTGGGCTAGTAGAACAGGCATGGATAGATAACGATCGGAAATTAACAAATCAATCCTCGTAGAGAACTCCTTTAAATACCAACAGATAGGTCATAACCTCCCATCTATTGTTGATAAAACGAATTCTGTTTTTTAGAACACTTCGCCTATCAGAAGAAACCTGTTTTATTTCTTCATTCAGTTTTGGATCAAATCGCCAAAGGGTATCACGCATCTCAAAACCAAGTGAAAGATATAAATTATAAGCATGCTGTGCAAAGGCATTAACAGTCAGAACAATCTCTTTTGTCGGATATTTTTCCACAAGCCATCTAATCAGCACATTCAACATACGATATGCAACACGTCGTCTAGTATGTTCAGGTGGTACATGCACAGACCAAATATAAAGCCCTGCCGGGTCTTGAAGATTTACGGAAACCCGACCTACAGCTAATGAATCCTCACATGCAATAAAGTGCAAATGCTTAGTCCCTTTAATCGCAAAATTGAGGGCATTTTCCGCTTCTTTTGGGTCACGAAGATATCCCAAATCAAACGCACCATACGGAAACCCATGCTCACCCCATGCAGCCAGCTGCTTTACCAACCCTCTATCCCAAGGACGTAACTCTAAGCCAGCACCTTTTATAGCTTGCTTATCTAAATTCTGAAATTTTTCTCTACCCACTTCATGTGCCATAAAGATAGTTTTAAACTACTTCAGAAATTTAGACGTGTAAAACTTCAGCAACTTCTGGTAGGCCTAATGAAACAAGCTTCTCAGAAGATGGTTTACAGGTTGCAGAATCCCAATCACAAGCTTTTAAATAATCCACCTCAAGCATTTCTGTATCCAGCTGAACTCCTTCCAAAGGACCAGCATGTGTTGCCTCCGATGTCTCACCGGTTACACGTGTAGGAACATTTCTCATTCTTGGATTACCCCCTTCACGCACCTCATAAGCCATGCGAAGATTAGCAATGCGCTCTCCCACTGCCATAACTTCATCTAAGTCCATATCCCAACCAGTTACCGCATTGAACCATGAAGGAATATTGGCAGTATTAGCAGTCATCATAATAAACTGACACATACCACCAGCATTAACTACATGCATATATTCAGCGGCAGCCTTATGGTGATTGCCACGTCCAGCGTAATCCTTCGAATCCTCTGGGGCAGTTGGGATGGTACCTATACGACGGTTAGCGTCATACTGTGTGTGACGACCTGGTGTTGGGTCAAGTTTGTACGTCGTATGGAACTCAGGCTGCAATTTTGGATCATGCATAGGAAGTTCTTGTCCTCCTATATGTATTGCATATTGCTCAGACTCAGGTCCTAACTTAGCAGCTGCGGCTTGAACACCATCAGCCAAAATATCACCTATACCACGTCGCTCCCCCATCATCTTTGTAAGTTCGACGATAGCCTCTGCATCACCCCAGCGAAGTTCAAGTCCTCCTGTGTCTTCTTTCGTAATAACACCGTTTTCAAAACATTCAATAGCAAATGAAACAGCTCCACCTGCAGAAATAACATCGAATCCGTACTCATTACACAAATGGTTAAGATAGATTAGTGCATCAGGATCATTCATAAGATTCATAGTGCCGTAGGCACCCATAGCCTCATATTCTGGACGGTGGGTATGGTGTGGATATGGATATTTTTCATTAGTCGACTCAACCGACTCTGCTCCACAAGCAATTGGACAATGCCAACATCCATATTTCTTTTCCATCTTTGGATTTATCGCAGTACCACCATCAATCTGCATTGCGGTTTCTTGAGGAAAATCAACTATTCCAACCCCACCCCAATTCTTCACAGGTGAATCGCCATTCAAAGCACTACCCGCAGTAATTCCAGTAGTGCCAAAATTGGAGAAAAAGTCCTTCAAAGGCTTCACCATATCATCTAAATTAGCACGTAACATTTTGATTGTTTCAGGTGTCTGGGAAATTATTTTACGTTCAGAAACAGCAACAACAGCTTTAAGGTTTTTCGAACCCATTACTGCACCAACCCCAGAACGTGCAGCCAAACGTCCATGATCATTACAAATTCCCGAAATTAGTGACAACGTCTCACCTGCTTGACCTATATTTGCAACACTTGCACGCTTTCCGTGTCGAGCTTTTAATTCCACCTCGCTCTCGATTGCCCCAGTTCCCCATAAATCTGATGCATCACGTAATTCAACTTCTTCACCTTCCACGAGTAAATATGCGGGTTTCTCAGATTTCCCAAAGAAAAGTACACCATCCCATCCAGCAAGCTTAAGAACTCCCCCAAAGTCCCCACCACAATTAGCATCACCCCAGCCACCAGTAAGAGGGCTTTTACAAACAGCTTGCCATCGTTGCCCAAAAAGTGGCGTTCCCGTTAATAATCCCGGTAGCAAACCCAACATATTCTCTGGAGCAAGGGGGTCAATCCCAGCAGGAACACGATCCCAAAGAAATCGTGCACCTAAACCGTAGCCACCCAAATACTCACGATATAAATTTTCAGAAACGTTCTCCACATTAACTGTTCCACTTGAAAGATCTACGACAAGAATTTTTCCGTTAAAACCAGTTTCGATCGAACCATTATTTTCAGACATTTTTACTCCACGCTTAGACAAAGCTCATATAAATCTACCTAAAGATCGTACCCTTTATGAGCTGCTGTGCAATATTTTGTCTTAGCATAACGCTTTCGGATGCGTAATATAACTTAATTCGTAAATCAAAAAAAAGAATTTATAATTTTTCTTGTTAGCGTTTTGTAAATTGTGCAGCTTTGCGTGCACGTTTTAAGCCGGGTTTCATTCGCTCTTTCGCACGAGAATCTCGAGTTAACAAGCTAGGTGAACGTTTTAAAACTGGCTTAATTTTTGGATCGGACACTACGAGTGCACGTGCAATACCAAGCTTAATTGCACCTGCCCAACCAGAAAGCCCACCTCCATTACATTTAATCTGTGCACTGAATTTTCCTTCCACACCCAAACGCCTTAGTGGTAACAACGCTTCATCTCGGTGTGTTTCACGTGGAAATACCTCTTCGAGAGATCTTCCATTTACCACAATTGCCCCACCACCAGAATAAAGACGGACACGCGCAACGGATGTTTTACGTCGACCTGTGCTGTAGTAATACTGTTGTTGATCAGTCATTATTATCCTCATTTTCTTCCGTTATATCAGAAAAACCATGTTCCACAAGTGCGTTCCTTAACTGATCTAAAGCCTTCGGACCAAAACCCTTGATATCCAAAAGATCTTTATCAGAAATTTTCATGACCTGAC
>CAWVTC010000068.1:0-9382 GCA_963933025.1 uncultured Dehalococcoidia bacterium
ATGACCGCTACTCCGTAATGTCGTCACTATTGCCCAACGGTGCTTTGAAATAAATTCATCAAACTCTGGTGTTCCGATCATATTTTCTCCTTATTTCTGTGAATGTACAGGATCTTCCCCTTTATGCCTTGATTTTTCTTTACAATATTCTTGATGAAGGAGTAGCTATGGGTCTTCCAGAGTTTAAATTGATTGCTGCGGATTCTGAAGAATATAGTTTTCCTTCGGGGAAACACACACTTTTGATATTCGTTAAAGAGGATTGTCCGACTTGTCATATGAGCATGCCCTTGATTGATACTGCTTTTGAAGTCTTCAATTCAAAAATTAATGTTTTAATGATTGGGCAAGAAGAAAAAGGAAATAAGGAACTTATCGAGAGGTATGCTCTTTCAGTGCCTGTGCTTGATGATTCTTCCTTAAGTACTTCATTTTCTTATGATCTGGATACCGTTCCGACCATTATTTTAGCTGATAACTCAGGGGAGGAAATACGTCGTTTTGTTGGTTTTGGGCGTAATGATTGGCGTGCATTATATGCACACTTGGCAGAGTTAAGCGGGATAATGCCACCAGAAATTAATTGGGATGAGTATCCCGAAAGTCGTCCAGGGTGCGGATCGTTATCGGTAGAACCAGGCATTGCAGAAAGGCTGGAGGCTGAATCGACTGGAAGTCCGCTTCGTGCTCGGCATATGGAGATTGGTTCAGGGGACGATATACATGAGTTCTTTTATGACCAAGGATTAACTGATGGCTTACCTGTTGTCCCTCCAACGGCAGAAAGAGTATTAAAGATGTTGTCGGGAACGCCTCGTGATGCTCAAGATATTGTAATCACGGCTCCACCTAACCTCACTCCTGTAACGGTCGAGAAAGTTGCGATCAATGCGGTGATGGCGGGTTGTCGCCCGGAATATCTGCCTGTTGTGTTATCTATGTTGCAGGCATGTGTCACTGACGAATTTAATGCTCATGGCGTATGGGCTACTACGATGGGAGCTTCGCCTGGTTTGGTTTTAAATGGTCCTATTAGGCATGAAGTGAAGATGAATATGAAATTGGGTGCGCTAGGACAGGGCCATAGAGCGAATGCAACTATAGGTCGTGCTGTCCGTTTGGTAATGCGTAATTTAGGTGGGGCAAAACCTAGCGGAACAGAACGTTCTACGCTCGGGAATGCTATGAAATACACACATGGTTTCGCTGAGTGGGAAGAACGTAGTCCATGGGAACCTTTGCATGTCGAGTATGGATATAACCATGATGATTCTGTACTTTCGATATTTCCACTTACAAGTGGTCCTTATGTGATCGTTGATCAAACTTCTCGTACAGCACGTCAGTTAGCAGGTTCGTTTGGGTTAACCCTTTGTGGTATAGGTAATCAAAATATGCCTACAGGGCATGTTTTGTTAGTTGTTTGCCCTGAGCATGCGGATACTCTTGCGCGTGATGGTTGGAGTAAGCGAGATTTACGGGAATATATGATTGAAGTGACAACTAAACCGACTAAAGATTGGTTGTCAACGAGTGATTATGGAGGACTAGAGCTTTCGATGTTTGGTGCTGACGGACCGTCTGATGAGCAGATGGATAAGCCGTTATCAAAATTTCCTAGTGTTGAGCATATTCATGTTGCTGTTGCAGGGAGTGAGGCAGGGAAATTTTCTGCAGCATTTGGTGGATGGGCATCACGTCCAGTACATCAGCTCATTGACAATAAAATTTAGACCAGAGGTGTGTCATCTCGATTGGCCCATTCATACATAGAACCGTCGTATACACGAATATCGGAGTAGCCAAGTAATTCCAAAACAAATGCCATATGTGCTGCCCGAATACCACCTTGGCAGTAAGTTACAACTGGTTTTCCTTTATTGAACCCGGCTTTTTCAAGTAGTTTGAGCATATTATCAGCTTTTAAAAACTTACGTTTGTCGTCTTGCTCAATCATATCTGTCCATTCCAGGTGAAGTGCATCAGGAATATGACCTGTGCGTAAGTTTCCACGACTATTGCTCCCTTCCCATTCGCCGTTACTTCGAACATCTATGACCGTACACTGCTGTCTTCCTTCAGCAGGCAACAAATCCTCTATCTGGGCTATACGGGAGGGGTTTACAGAAACAGAAAATTCTTGTGGATCTGTGTGGGTGCGATGAAATGATAATTCATGACCCTCTGTTAGCCACCTATGCCAGCCACCATTTAAAACACGTACTTTTGTGTGCCCATAATAATTTAAAACCCACCATAACCTTGTTGCTACTAGCCCATTATTATCGTCGTAACAGACAACTTCCGTACTATTGCTAATTCCTAGTTCACTCATAAGGGTTGCGAAATCTTCAGGTGGCATTACATACATGCCTGCCCCACCCTCACGTTCACCCTGTTCTTTGATGTAGTTATGAACTGGTAGATGGATAGCCCCAGGTATATGTGCACGTCGATATGCTTCCAGTGGTGCACAATCAATTACGCGTACAGTGCTACTTGTGTCATTTAAGTTGTTTAATAGCCATTCTGGCTCTGCTAAGAGTTCAGGTTTTTTATATTCCATAATAGTCTCGATTTTTTTCTCCGTTCTATTGTAGATGTTCTATCAGGTAATTAATGCATCGAGCCTCGAGATATTCTAAGTCCAGTTGTTTTCTTGGCATGTGACGTTCTTGTGGGAAAAGAACAAGGTCATAGTGTTTTTGTTGCTCACTGAGTGAATTTAAGAGGCGTGCTGTATGTCTGAAGTGGACGTTTTCATCTATGAGTCCGTGAACTATGAGTAGTTTTCCTGAAAGGTTTTTAACATGTGGGA
Organism: uncultured Dehalococcoidia bacterium; assembly: GCA_963933025.1. GTDB lineage: Bacteria > Chloroflexota > Dehalococcoidia > Tepidiformales > Tepidiformaceae > JAKUNN01. The sequence goes on from CAWVTC010000068.1 coordinate 2,819, forward strand.
GAACTGAACCATTGGAGTAACCGTCTTGATTTTCAGACGGCTTTTGCATGTATCTTTCGGTATATGCCGTATCGTACCCCGCCCAATCGATAACAGGAGCTCCGGCCACCCCAACTTGAAAAACATCTGGATACCTCATCAGTGCCATACACGTCAGATACCCACCGTAACTCCACCCATAAATACCTACTTTTGTGATATCAATGTTTTCATTTTCAGAGAGTGCCCGAAGAGCTGCTACTTGATCATCGATTTCTATTGTTCCCATATTCCGAAATAAAGGGGATTCAAAAGCAAGACCACGATTTGCACTACCACGGTTATCAACTTTAAGAACTGCAAATCCCTGTTGAACAAGAAATTGTGCTCGTAAATCGACAGTTAATGACCATTCATTCATTACACGTTGAGCGTGTGGACCTCCATATCCCGAAATTATAAGTGGAGATGCTTCAGCTTTATCTGGAAGATAAAGCGCAGCATCGAGGAGGGTTCCATCTGCACCTGGCAGTTGTAGGAATATGGGTGGGTCTAATCCTAAATCTCTACTAATTAAAGTAGCACTAGGTGTGATTTGCTTGACCTGATTCGGATCACTTAGGTTACCTAAATTGACTTTTGGAGCATGTTTGGTAGAACTAAATGAGTCCAATAAGTGTTCACCATTAGCTGAAATTAATGTGGAATGCCATCCTTCATCTTGAGTAATTTTTGTGATAACGCCACCATCAAAAGAGACTTTTTCAAGATGGCGTTCAAGTACACTTGAACGAGTGCTCTCAAAATATATTGAACGTGAATGCATATCTGTATGCACAATGCGTGTCACTAACCAATTGTCTTTTTGCGACGCTGTTACTTGATTGAGTAGAGAAAATTCTTTGTCGTATAAGTAGAGGTGTCTAAATCCAGATCTTTCACTAGACCACAATAAATTTCTGTCGTCCAAAAAGTCAAATTGTCCAATATTTAACCAAGGGGTACCTTGTTCGCTCAATGTATGTGTTGCAGTTCCGGTTTCAGGATCAAAGAGGTGAAAATTGAGCGAGGTTTGGTCACGAGAGAGAACTAGGACTCCTAACATTTCATCCTTACGCCACGCAATTCGAGGAATGTAGAAATCAGTTTCTTGACCCAAATCTAGCCACTTAGTTTGATTATTTACTAAGTTGATGATTCCTAATCGAAGCTTTGGGTTTTCTTCTCCTGCAAATGGATATCTATGATGCTCTGTGGAAATCGTTTCATTACCTAGATGTACTATCGGGAAATTTTCAATATGTCGCGAATCTGCTTGAATGAAGGCTATCTTCGATCCATCCGGACTCCACCAAAAACCATTTGGCTGTGAGAATTCTTCTTGTGAAATGAAATCTGCCAAGCCATTTGTAAATGCAGGTTCGCCATCATGAGTCAAACAGGTTGACTCATGATCTGAAAGGCTCATTACCCATAAATTATTTTCTTTTACGTAGGCTATCTGAGTTCCGGACCGATTTATACGAGGGGCTATTGCTGTCTCCAGGGAAGGGATTTCTACAGTTTCCTCATCATTTTTTAATAATCTGGCAGGTTGCCCTGGAATAAAAAGAACTACTTGTGTGTTTTCGCCGGCTACTTGATAAGAAGTAACACCAAGATTGCGTTCGCGTGTGCGTTCACGCTGTAACTCTTCTTCGAGATTAGCCGGATTATCCATTTTTTTGGGTCCGGCAATTACTTTTTTGGTTCCACTTGCAAGGTCATATGACCATAGACTTTGAATAAGGCCGTTTTGTTCTGATTGAAGGAAGGTGAGAGTTTTTCCATCCGGTAAGAATTTAAAGTTTGTGGGAGTAGAAGAACCTGGCCGGGGGTAAGTTGCAACTTCCTTGAAAGTAAGTTTTTGTACGGAATCTTTCATTTTAAGATTGTAGTGCTGCTGCTCGTATGCTTTCAATTTCGTTAATGGTTTTTGGCACCATCGGCCCGATAACCTTACCTCCGTCTGTGGTAACTACAATGTCATCTTCGATACGAATACCTCCAAAATCCTTCAGCTGGTCAACTACAGTCCACGCGACGGTTTCCTGATGTGTTACACGAGTTTGAGCATCTTCAAGAAGTGTTTTTATAAAATAAATTCCCGGCTCAATCGTAACAACATAATTTTCTTCTAGCGGTAAATCAGCTCTCAAATTTCGAAGACTTGCTCGCTCACTTGGGAGACGTCCTTCTAGACAACCACCCGCATCATGTGTTGCTAAACCCAATAGATGACCAAGTCCATGTGGAAAAAAGATTGCTTGTGCATCTTGTTCGACTAGTCCTTCAGGTGTGCCCTTTAATATCCCTAAATCTTTTAAGCCAGAGGCAATTTCGAGAGAAGCATTTAAGTGAAGCTCTTTATATTCAACTCCTGGCTCAATTTTTTGAATTGCACTCTCTTGAACAGAAAGTACAAGTTCATAGAGGTTTCTTTGAATGCCAGTAAATTTTTTACCTACTGGATATGTGCGGGTTACATCACTAGCATACCCATCGAATTCTGCTCCAGCATCCACTAAAACCATTTCTCCTTCCTTGAATTTCTTTTTGGTAGGAGAAAAGTGAAGTATGGATGCATTGCTTCCACTGCCGATTATGCTTCCGTAAGCGGTTCTGCTAGCACCTTCCTTGAAGAACATAGATTCTATCTCTATCTGGAGCTCTCTTTCGGTCATTCCTGCTCGTGCTTTTGATAAGCCAATCATATGGCCTGCATAGGTTGCCTGTGCAGCCTTTTCCATGCGTGCAAGTTCACTGCTATCCTTCGAACGTCTTTTTTCACTAACGAGTTGGCTTAACTGCGCACTAAGGTCGTGATCAATGATTGTTTCGTAAGAGTTCCATTCAGGTATCCCATAGCGTTTTGGTTGTTGTTCGAAATCATTGTTACCCAAAAAGCAGAATGAAGAGCTTCTATTTTTTTCAAGCCAGTTTTTTAGTTCTTCGATTGGTAGTACTTCCATGCCAACACGTTTTGTAATCGCTGAAAGTGGTTCCCCTTCTCCCGTCCAAATACGTTCTTCAATATCCGGTATTTGAACGAAAAGAGTCCATTCTGAATCTTTTGAATAAGTGAGAATACTTGCCGGTAAATGTGTTCCAGCAAGGTAAACATACTCATTGTGTGCATGAAAGTCATGAAATTGATCAGTGCCTTCAATAGGGATAGGTAATCCTGAAGGAATTAAGAGAGCACTTTGTTTAAGCGGACAATCTTGTATAATTCTCTCTCGGCGTTGGCGTATTCGTGTTGAATGAGTTTCCATTTCCGTGCTGCTTACGTTGCTATTTACATACCTTAGTTTAATGCAATGCAGAGACAGTTTACTTTATAAGGGGTTATTTAATGCCAGAAACACAAGATCTTGGTTCTTTGCAACATATTTCTGCTGATGCTGTTGGTCAACCTGGCCAACGAAGATTTCGTTTGCGATTGATTACGAAGTCAGTCGAGTATGCATATATTTGGTTGGAAAAAGAACAGTTAGTGGCTCTAAGTGAAGCAATTGATACTGTGCTTGAAGAAGATAGTTCTGGATCAGTAGTTGGGAATCCTGATGATCCAGTGTTTCCTCTTGATGTTAATTTAGAGATAGATAGTAGATCTGGTAATTTGTCTTTAGGTTTAAATAAAACTGATGAACTGATTATTCTTGTCGCAGTAGGCATTTCTGGAGAAGAGGCTTTTTCTTTATCAATACAATTTGATTATGTATTAGCGAAGGCACTATGTGCGCAGATTGAAATATTAGTGGCTGCTGGTCGTCAGCCTTGTCAATTATGCGGAGGCCCCATTGATCCTGAGGGACATGTTTGTCCACGAAGCAATGGGTTTCATGAGATTGATCCAAATTGAGTTTTAAAAATAACAAATATACATCCAAAACTTTTGACTTTATTTAACTAGGACTAAAAAATTGCTGTTAGAACGAACTGATATTAGAAATGTTGCGATTATTGCACATGTTGATCATGGTAAGACAACGTTGGTTGATGCGATGCTGCACCAATCAGGATCTTTTTTAGATCATCAAGTAATAGCTGAAAGGGTGTTAGATTCAATGGATCTTGAGCGAGAAAAAGGAATTACAATTCTCGCAAAAAATACTGCAATTCATTATGGTGATGTGAAGATTAATATTTTGGATACGCCGGGCCATGCTGACTTTGGGGGTGAGGTTGAGAGGGCACTCAAGATGGTAGATGGAGCTCTATTGCTTGTCGATGCGAGTGAGGGACCTTTGCCACAAACTCGTTTCGTCTTAAGAAAAGCATTAGACGATAATTTATCTATTATTCTCGTCATCAATAAGGTAGACAGGCCTGATGCGCGAATTCAAGAAGTGGTCAATGAGGTGTACGATTTGTTCTTCGATCTTGATGCCACGGAAGAACAGATAAATTTCCCCATAGTTTATTGTAATGCTCGCTCTGGACAGTCCTCGATGGAACCAGAGCTTTTAGGAGAGGATTTAACAAGCCTGTTTGAAACATTGATAGAAAAGATACCGGCGCCAAAATATAACGATAATCATCCTTTACAGGCTCAAGTAATGAATTTAGATGCTTCACCATATTTGGGACGTTTGGCTTTATGTAGGATTTTTGAAGGAAATATAATTAACGGCCAAACAGTTATGCGTTGCAAAACAGATGGCGCTCAGGAACCAGTTAAATTAACGGAATTGTATGTTACAGAAGCACTTGAAAGGGTGACCGCTTCTGAAGCGAGGGCAGGAGAGATTATCGCGATTGCGGGGATACCTGATATTACTATTGGAGAAACGATAACGAGTATCGATGATCCCAAGCCGCTGCCGGTTTTGTCTGTTGATGAACCTAGCATTTCGATAACGCTAGGAGTTAATACCTCGCCCTTATCAGGCCTCGAAGGGGCACAGCTAACAGGTAGACTATTAAAAGCTCGATTAGATGCAGAAGCTTTAGGGAATGTTTCAATTCGTGTTATTTCAGCCGATCGTCCCGATACGTGGATTGTGGAAGGGCGGGGTGAATTACAGCTGGCCGTGCTTGTTGAGATAATGAGACGTGAAGGATTTGAGTTAACCGTAGGTAAACCAGAGGTTTTAACTAGAGAGATTAGTGGAAAATTATATGAACCAATGGAACGGTTAACGGTTGATATACCTGATGATGCTATGGGTTCTGTAACACAGCTTCTTGCTGGTCGAAAAGGCAAGCTACAGGAAATGGCCAATGTTAGTGGTGCTCGTATTCGTATGGAGTTTATTATTCCAGCCCGAGGATTAATAGGATTTCAAACTGCATTTCTCACAGAAACAAGAGGGAGTGGTGTTGCTAACCATATTTTTGAATGTCTTGAACCATGGCAAGGTGAATTGCGAACAAAGCAAACAAGCAGTCTTGTGGCAGATCGTACTGGTGTCAGTTCTAGTTATGCCCTGATTAGTTTGCAGGAACGTGGAACTCTTTTTATTGGTCCTGGAGAGCAAGTTTATGAGGGTATGGTAATCGGTGAAAATCCTCGTTCTGAAGATATGAATGTTAATCCTACGAGATTGAAGAAACAGTCCAACGTGCGAGCCTCTAATAAAGATGAAAGTGAAAAACTTACGCCATTCCGTTCTCTTTCTCTGGAACAAACCATGGAGTTAATACGAGAAGATGAATGCTTGGAAGTTACCCCAAGTTATGTGCGTATGAGAAAGCTTGAACTTAGTCAACTCAGTCGATCTCGTAAGCGCAAAGCGGATTAAATCCAAAAAATATTTATTTCAATAACTGTACCTAAATCGGTTAAACTATGCTTGGAGGTATATTATGCCGCGTATTTCAGAAATTGCACCTTATAAAGGATTCACTGGCGTTTATATGCAACGTCCTGAACTTCATAAGGCTATGGAGTTCACCTATGGAGCGCTTTGGGAATTCGGTGTCCTTGATCCGATGACGAGAGAACTATGTCGCCTGAAATCTGCTTTTACAATGGGTTGCCCTGTCTGAGTTCCTGCTCGTGACGCTGCGGCGCAGCGTGAAGGCATGGATGAAGAAATGGTTTCCAAGGTTGTAAATCATAATGCAAGTGATTTGCCAGAAATGTATAAACTTGCGCTAGATCTTGCAGAGGGTTGGTTAACAGAATATGGCCATGTGGATGAACAACTGATTGAGGATTTAAAACGGCATTATACGGAACCTCAAATTTTTGAGATTTGTATTTTTGTGGGAACGCTTGAGACTTCGCATAAGTTGCAGAATGTTTTTGATATGGATGCGGTTGTTCCTGAGGGGGAAACATATTCATTTGATGGAATCAAAACCCCATCAGAGATGCGCCACCATTTTGAATCATTAAATTTAGTTGAGACGGCGATCCGGGAGTGATCTAAAAATATTAGTAAATACTAGTAAATTGATAACTATAAAATCAACTTCAATTAGACGGAGATTTTTATGAAACAGAGCTGGGCATCGGGCTTGTTCGGAATTGCCCTTGCCGGTTTGTTTTGGTTGTTTTTTTGGCTTACTGGAAATATGTGGGTCTCTATTGGGATA
>CAWVTC010000069.1:0-9358 GCA_963933025.1 uncultured Dehalococcoidia bacterium
TTGCAAGGCGATGTGAATGTTGAATATTCTGTTTTAGATTTTGAGAAGGATCAACGACCATTTAAGCCACATCTTACTTTGGGCCGAGTTAATGATAAGGTTTCAACTCGAAGGCGTGCTGAGCTTGAGGTTGCGATCGGAAAAGTAGAGATGCCTGATTTAGTTTGGCATATTAATGCCGTTAGTTTAATAAAATCAACACTTACTTCCGAAGGTCCTACTTACGAAATAATTGAAACGGTAGATCTAATTCCTCCCCATCCGGATCATTAGTGGCTTATGGTTGAATAGGCGAAATATTGTTTTTGCCTATTTTGGAGGTTAACTATGTCAGAGAAAAAGAATCCTATACCTACTGAAGAAGAAGTTCGTGCCTATTTTGAGACTTGTTCCAATTGGGGAAGGTGGGGGCCAGATGATAATGCAGGAACAATTAATTTAATTACGCAGAGTAAAAGGTTGGAGGCAGCTTCACTGGTCCAGACCGGCAAAACGGTTTCTTGTTCTTACCCGCTTAACCCGCGTGGTGGTCCAGGTAATCTCAATCCATTTCAGCATTTTATGCGGTTCACAGAACAAGTTTCTGTGGATTATATAGGTTTGATTTTTCATGGATACACGACTACACATATAGATGCGCTATGTCATATTTTTTGGGAAGGCAAGATGTGGAATGGAAAGCCTGCAAGTGAGGTTACGTCTATAGGTTCAAAGTCGGGTTCTGTTGATGCTTGGAGCCAGGGGATTGTTACGCGTGGAGTACTTTTAGATATCCCACGCCTCCGTGGTGTTGACTATGTAAGTGTTGATGAGCCTATAAGAGGTTTCGAGCTGGAAGAAGCAGCGAAAAGTGAAGGTGTTGAATTGCGTCCAGGTGATGCAATTTTAGTTCGAGGGAATCGGATCGGATATTTAGAAAATAACCCTGATGCTGTTCCTGGAGTTCCACCATCTCCAGGTTTGCAAGTGGATTGTATACCCGTACTTAAGCAACATGATGCATCAATTTTGGTTTGGGATATGCTGGATCATCGACCAACACCATACAGTATGTTTGAAGTTCCCCCAGCACCTGGAGGGCCGCTTCATATTCTTTCAATTGTTTATATGGGGCTGCCTCTTTTAGATAATGCTTTCTTAAATCCTTTGGCTGAAGCGTGTGCCGAGAGGAATTGTTGGGAATTTATGTTTACAGTGAACCCGTTAAATATAAGGGGTGGCACAGGATCGCCGGTTAATCCTATTGCGATCCTGTAGTTTTCTTAGTTAAGAAGCATTTGTTTCGATAAATTTTAAGCAGCGAATCCAAGCATCTTCCGAAGCCTGTGCGTGTTCAGTATACGAACGATCAAAGAAGCTATGCGGTGCATTTTCGTACACTACGACTTCGTGCATCACTTTTGCATCTTGAAGTGATGCACGAAGTTGTTCAATGTTTTCTTCAGGGATATGAGGATCATCTCCTCCCATTAATGCCAATATCGGAGCTTGCATCTCATTTGCTCTTTGTGCTGGTCCAGGAGCACCATTAAGCCCTTGTCCTGGCATTCCATAAAATCCGATACATCCGGCTAAACCATGTCCGTTTGCAGCTTGTAACCATGAATTGGAACCACCAAAACAGAATCCGACAGTGAAAATTGATTTGCATGCTCCACCTTCAGGTGAACGTAACCATTCAATGGATTTTCCTACATCCTCTGAAATTGTTTCACCAGTGGTTTGAGGAATATGTTCCATGAAAGGGAACTCAGCATCACGTTTTGAAACGCCCGCTGTTCGGCCAAAGTAGTCAAATGCTACTGAATTATGACCTACCTCTGCAAAGCGCAGCACGAGTTCTTCGTAGAAATGAAATAGACCACGGACATCTGGTAGTACAACAACTCCTATGCCAGATGGGTCATCCGATCGTGCACCAAATGCTGAAAAATTGGTTCCATCTTTAGATTGTAGTATCAAATCTTCGGAATCTACTGATGCCCCTGCGATTTTAGGAATCGCTGGCTCTGCTTCATATCGAAAACACATAGTTTCACCCCCGTTGATATCATATTAACTGAATGTATGTTGGAGCTGTTAATAGGAAGTTTAGGTTTTGCGTATGAATAAACCTGCATTTCCAAGACCATTTTTGAAATGGGCTGGCGGGAAAAGTAATTTATTAAAACAGTACGAACCTCTTTTCCCAAAGTGGTCTGGTGATTACTTTGAGCCGTTTATTGGTAGCGGTGCTGTTTTTTTCTTTTTGAGCGCAAGACAAGAAGCACGAAAGTACTATTTATCTGATCTCAATCGAGAGATTGTAGATGCATTCTGTGCAGTTCGAGATGACGTAGAAGAAGTTATTAGGCTGTTGACTAAGCATCAGAAACTTCATTCCAAAGATTATTTCTATCAGGTGCGTGCACTTGTACCGGGAAATTTATCTACTCTTGAAAGAGCAGCAAGAACTATTTATTTAAATAAGACATGCTTCAATGGACTTTACCGAGTAAATAAGAAAGGTGAATTTAATGTCCCTATGGGAAATTATAAAAAACCTTCGATTTTACAAGTGGAAACACTAAAAACCGCAAGCCGTGCATTAGCTCGTGCAGACCTCGCTGCTGGACATTACTCAGGCTTGGTAGATAAGGCACAAGCAGGTGATTTTATTTATTTAGATCCTCCATATCACCCACTATCTAAAACTGCAATGTTCACCAATTATGTGGCGGAAGCCTTTGATGAAAAGGATCAAATGGAATTATCTCAGGTTGCAACTACTCTTTCTGAGAAAGGGTGTTTATTTATGGAGAGCAATTCTAATACTGATTTTGTTAAAGATTTGTATAAGGATTTTAAGATTCAAGAAGTTTTGGCTCGGCGCTCTATTAATCGTGAGAAATCTAAAAGAGGTGTAATAACTGAGCTTGTTATAACTAATTTTTGAAACTCGATAGCATTTTAAAAAACTAATATGCTTCTTGAGTAAATTGCTTGAGACGCCCTCACTTACCGATTACAAATTAATGGTAAGTGAGGGTTGTTTTATTTATCAAATGAAAATCTTGCAATGTCTATTTCAATAAATCACTGATTCCATTCTGTGCAAGAATCCAGATGAATCCACTTAGATTGTTAGGTTGTTGTTCATCATTGATATCACGATCTGTATTTTTTTTCAGATAGTGTTCAATCGTTTCTTGCAGGCCTGAGAGCAAATTTGTAGATGATGTAGTCCATTTTGTGCGATCTTCAGAAAGTTCGTCTTCTTTTGCATGGGCTTCGGCTGGAAAGTGTTGGGCTTTCAAAATATTGTGAAGGGGGTTGGGTACCGAAATTGTTAGTTTTTTATGTTGACTAACATCCTGTTGCTTAAGGATATCTAAGACGCCAATAGTCCACCACAGATGTCCTGCTTCTTTAAGAAATTCCTCTACCTTAAATTGATAAGGCCCCGTAATGTATAAAGGGCCAAATGCTTGTAGCCATTCGGTAATGATTACATCACTCGGCCGATTTTTTAAATAGTTTTTAAAAAGGGTCGTCAATCTCAAATGCAGAGCTGGTGAAATTGTGTTTGGGTAATAACTCACTAGGCCCATTGGCTCTGACCTCATATGTAATTTTGATCCAATCAGTTCGCCTCCAGAGACTGTGGCATTTGTCCATTTATCCCATTTCCAGTGAAGATTCATCTACCTGACTCTATTGATAGAAAATCTACGTAATCGGTGATAGGCCCTTTAGGGAAAAAACCATCAAGTGCTGGAGCTTCAATAGGATCAGTAGTTATAAAATCGTTATAACTTTCATAAGCTGCTTCCTTAGTCATTCCAAAAAAAGCTCCTTGTTTTTCCAAAAAATACTTATTAATGATGCTTGTTCGATCACTTATAAGCTTTTCATTACGTCTGAGAAGTGTATAAATGTAAACCATATAGGAGAGTAATTATGTCTGATACTTTGAACACTATAAGCTGGATTATTGCAGCAATAGTTACACTAACAATTCTAATTGTAGGTTTTGGTAATACCTATTACCTAGTTTTTAATGAATCAATTGGGGTATTAGGTGCCGCTGGCTACCTGTTGGCAATTTTTTTGCACCTTCAAGCTACGAACATGAATAAGCGTACTACTGCAGACAGTGCAGAAATACCTGAAGGGTTCGTTCCTTTATGAAGAGGTCCACAGCTGTAAGGAAGTTGTGTTGGTAGGTTATTAGCCCATGAAAAAAAGGTAGTTACTAAGGAAACTGCGAAACACTAGTGGATTTTTAATCACTATTTGATCCCACACGCATGACGTTTCCCAGAAATGGAGTCCCTGTGGGGGCTACTCTTCCGGAGTATCGGTGTTCTCTGACTCAATATCTACGATAGGGCTGCTCTTGTTGGTCTTTTCTGTTACGAGCGCCTCTTCGCCTTGAGCTGCCGCTATTAGATCCTCCCTGCTTCGCATTTTGACGCGGGGCAGGAACAAGCCTATTACAAAGCCCACTGCGACAATTCCTACTCCTATGAGGAAGAGGTCGGTTACTGACTGCCCGAGCGCAAGCTGTGCATTGTTGATCACGGCCTCCGCTGCTCCCGGGCTCTGTTTTTCGATGGCAGCTGTGAGGCCTTTCAGTGAGTTGGGACTTAGCAGGCGTTGTGGATCGTTCAGCAGTTGGCTAAATTCTGGGGGTACCGCGTTCTCAAGGTTCGATTTGAATTTGCTTGCCAACAGCGAGCCGAGGATAGCTACCGAGAATGTGCCTCCGATCTGCCGAAAGAAGTTAACCGAGGCCGTTCCCACTCCGAGTTGGGAGTGGGGCAATGCGTTCTGTACTGCTAACTGGAACGTGGGCATCCAGAACCCCATACCAAGGCCCAGGAGGACCATGTAGCTTCGCGTGGTCCAAGCAGAGGATGTCTGCTCTAGCGTTGAGAGTAAGTAGAAGCCAGTGATCAAAAATACACCCCCTAGTATCGCTAATAATCGGAGATCCCGTCCCCGGCTTAGCAGCTGGCCAGTCACCACCGACCCAAAAACCATCCCAAGCATCATTGGCATTATTACGAGGCCGGTGGACGTCGCAGGGAAGCCCTGCACTCCGATTAGGAATAGCGGCAAGAACTGCAACGCGCCAAACATACCTGCACCCAGCACCATCGTTGTAAGCACCGAAACGGCGTAAACCCGGTTTCGGAATAGGTATAACGGGAGTACTGGTTCCTTCGTGCGGCGAGCTTGCATCACAAATACTGCTAGCAATACCGCTGCCGTGGTTAGTGACGCGATAACAGGCAGATCTCCCCACTCATACTGGTTACCGGCCCAGGACAGGCCAAGCAACAGTGGTACGGTAACACCCACGAGGAGTGCTGCCCCAACCCAGTCGATAGAAGACCTTACCTGGTTTCGGAACCATGGCATCCCGAAGCCAACTAGTGCCAGAGCTGTTATTGCTACTGGAATGTTGATGTAAAAAATCCAGCGCCAGGAGAGGTGATCTGTGAGGGCTCCCCCTGCTAGTGGTCCGATGATGCTTGCTATTCCGAATGTTGCCCCGAACAGTCCCAGCCAGCGTCCGCGGTCTTTTGGTGCGAATAGGTCTCCGACCGACGTGAAGGATGTTGTCATGATGAGACCGGCCCCCACACCTTGCACTGCCCGAAAGGCGATCAAGTAGGTCATATCCGGTGCTGCGCCACACAACCAAGAGCCGATTACAAAGATGATGATTCCGGCAAGAATGAACGGCTTCCGTCCATATATGTCTGAGAGTTTCCCTACTATCGGTACCAATGCCGTTGAGCTCAGCATGTAGGCGGTGAAGGGCCATACGTAAAGGTCGAGATTGCCCAGGTCTTCCACGATGCGTGGCAGTGAGACAGTCACAATGGTCTGGTCCAGTGCTGCTAGGAACATTGTCGAGAGAATGCCGGCTAGGATCAGCACCTTTCGCCGTATCGGTAAATCCATGCCAGGGGGGAGGCTGTCCTCCTCTGTCCCCTGGGGGCCTCTGCCCATTCCCATCATGCCCATACAGGTATGATCTTCGTTGTGTGGGCGAGAAATGGCCGAAGCACTTCTTGTGCAACTACCCGACCATCGCCTCTGGATCGGAGAGATAAGGCTGACCATGGTGAGAGGCTGCCAAGGATGAGCGCTGCTATGACGGTTGACTCTATATCTGTCCGTAGGACGCCTTCCGATTTGCCGCGCTCGCAGAGAATCTCTAAACGCCCCCTGGGATCGATTGCGCGCATCTTGTTGCGTAGCGCCACCATCCGACCGCCGATGAGGCGGGTTGCAGCGTTCACAATCTTGAGTTGGTTTGCAACGGCGTCGCTTCTCATGAAGTAAACGTAAACGAATTCCGTTTACTGACAACTTGATAGCGCCTAAATATAAACTGTTGGAACCCCCAAAATGAGGCTGTTTTTCAACGCATTTGTCCCGTTTTTACTGCTTTTCTTGTTTTTACTGCCTAGAAACGTACATACTCTCATATGACTGATTTAACTGATATACAAAATTATTGTCCGACTAGTGCAATGGTCGTAGTTGCTCATCCCGACGATGCAGAATTTATGGTTGCAGGGACTGTTGCAAAATGGGCCAATAATGGTTGTACCGTTTCGTATGTAGTTGTTACTAATGGTAACAAGGGTACAGAAGATCGGAAAATAACCTCTGATGAACTTGCGATAATTCGAGAGGCAGAACAGCGTGAAGCCGGTATTATTCTAGGGGTTAAGAATTTTGAATTTCTAGGGTACGAAGATGGATATCTTGTACATACACTTGAGCTGCGCCGTGATATTACCCGTTTAATACGGAAATATCGGCCAGAAGTAGTATTTTGTTTCGATCCTACTGCACGTTTTCTTTGGGGTTCATATACGAATCATCCTGATCATCGTGCTAGTGGAGACGCTACTGTTGATGCTATCTTTCCAAGTGCTCGTGATCATCTGACTTTTCCTGAGTTACTAGAGGAGGGGTTAGAAACCCACAAGGTGCAGCAGTTATGGATGGGGTCAACGGAGAACCCTAATGTATGGGTGGATATTTCAGATACCTTGGAATCTAAGAAGAATGCCCTGCTAGCACATCCAAGCCAGATTGCTCCTGAAGTTGTAGATTTTATAGGAACAATGAGCGCAATGCAGGCAGGAGAACAATCCTTTGAACATGCAGAATCCTTCCGGAGAATTATTTTTGATCAACCACGTACTGCTACACCTGGTGGCTAGCATCTAGCTCGGAAAAAGCAATTGCTGCTGCACCGAGTAGCCCACAATTTTCTCCTAATTGACTTTCCAAGATTGGAGTTTTTTTTGCAGGTCCATAGTCTTGAGATTTCATTGTTTCTCGTATTGGTTCAATTAATAAGTTACCCATTTTTAATAAACCTCCACTTAGAGTTATAACTTCAGGATTTAACACGTTTACGATAGTTATGAGTCCTAAGCCAATCAGATGTCCTCCGTTTTGAATTGTTTCAATTGCTGATTGTTCTTTTTGCAGTGCCGCAGCGTATAACATTTCTGTAGTTGGTTTTTGATCTGTAGCGATTGAAGCTAGTATTGGGGCCTGTCCGTTTAAAATTAATTCCTGTGCTTGGTTCCCGAATGATGTTCCACTCACTAGTGTTTCCAAGCATCCTCGAGCTCCACAGCCACAAATCTTTCCTAAGGGATCGAAAATAAGATGGCCTATTTCACCTGCTAGCCCATCTTGGCCTTTGTAGAGTTTACCTTCAATTATTATTCCTCCACCAATTCCGGTTCCGAGGGTAGCATGTAGTATGTTTTGATACCCTTGCGACGCCCCAAACGTGTATTCACCTAAAGCTGCAGCTGAAGCATCATTTTCAATTATTACTGGTATGCCAAACTGCTCTTTTATTATTAAACCAAGTGGTAGGTTTCTAAACCCAGGGATATGTGGTGAGGAAAGAATTTCCCCACCCTCAGAATTAACTAGCCCAGCTGCAGCGATTCCAATGGCTTGTGGTTTTCCCGGAAAGATGGCAAGAATTTTTTCAAATTGGCGCGTAATTTTTTCTATTAATATCTCACGTGAGTCTGAGTATAAAGTTGGCTCTTCATGTCGTATCAACACCTTGCCAGCGCTATCTATAAGTGCGAATCGCAAGTTAGTGCCGCCAAAATCACTAGCAAGTACAGTTGCTGACATTTTTCTACCTTGTTTGTATGTCAATTGTATTCAAGTTACCTTAAAACTTCCCTTGGGGTACTAAGTTTTTCTAGTTATAATATTGCTGTGGATATTGGTTTAATGATAGAAGGCCAGAATGGTCTTACCTGGGATCGATGGATCCATATTTTAGCGCTTGCAGAGCGTCTGAAGTTCCCAAGTCTTTTTCGATCTGACCACTATTTTATTCGAGATCAACAACAAGATTCGCTAGAGGCTTATTTATCCTTTGTACTTGCTGCTCGAGAAACAAAAAATCTTCGATTTGGGCCATTGGTCACACCTGTAACTTTTCGAAATCCTGTAAATGTTGCTCGTATGTCTGCCCAGCTTGATGTTCTGAGTAAAGGTCGGTTTGTGATGGGTTTAGGCGCAGGTTGGAATGAATTAGAGCATCATGCATATGGTATTAAATTTCCGTCTGCTAAGGAACGTTACGATCGTCTTGAGGAAGCAATCCAACTTTCTCAAGCTTTGTGGCGAGAGGATAATGCGACTTTTCTTGGCAAGTATTATCAGATCAATTCGGTTACAGCTCTTCCTCATCCATCCAAAGATTCGCTGCCAATTTTAATTGGTGGGGTTGGTGAATACAGAACTCTGGGCCTTGCAGCAAAATATGCTGATGAGTGGAATGCTGTAACCGTTACTGTGGATGAATATGCACGGAAGTGTGATATTTTCGCTGATCACTGCGATAGACTTAATAGAGATCCCGCAAGTGTTCGTCGTTCGATGATGGTTTTTGGCATCGTGGGTCATTCTTTAAAAGATCTTGATAGCTTGACGAAACAAGTTATGCCTATTTTCGGTGCGGATATTGAAGGTTCGCCGGCTGAGTTTAGAGAAAATATGAAAGCTAGAGGTGTGTTTTCAGGCTTGACTTCCGAACTAATTGATCAACTTGGCATGTTAGGAACTCTTGGTTTGGACGAAATGATTTTTCAACATGTCGTATATGACTCTGACGAAATTCCTGAATATTTGGCTTCAGAAATTTCACCGAAAGTCGCGACTTTTTAATTTTTGCTTAAACATTTAGTTTTCCAGTTATGTGCCTTGCTGGGTAGATAAGAACATATAAATGTAAATGTCTTAGGCTAGTAGAGTTTGTGCAAAGGGGTTCCTTATGGTTGTCGTCACGGTTTTTGGAGCTTCA
>CAWVTC010000070.1:0-9131 GCA_963933025.1 uncultured Dehalococcoidia bacterium
TTAAAATATTGAATTTTATGAAAATTTTTATTTAAATGAAAGGACTGTCAATGACAGTCCTTTCATTAATATTTTTATTTATATTCTTCTAGCTATTCAGCTGCTTCAGCAACTAAATCAGCTGCATCACCCTCTCCAAGAATTGCTCCTTGAATCATAGAGTTCATTACAGTTTGGAAAGCTTTATAATCAACTAACAAAGGCTCAGGCCCACCATCAGCAATTGCATCAATGAACATCATCCAATAATCGGTATTGTATGGTGCTACTTTTCCAATTTGTGGATATTACATAATAGTGTTAAGCCCCAACTTGTATCTAAATCATACTGAGCATCACCATTTGTATTATTTAAAAATTTATTTTGTTTTAATAAATAAATTAATAAATTTTGATTTTTAATTTAACAGTAATTTTCTTTTTTATCGAGGGCAATCAATTCTTGACTACGAAGAAGTGGGTCGCCCCAGCCACCACCGCCAGCACTAATCACACGAAGTACATCGCCTTGCTCAAATAACAACCCGTCAAACTTACTGCCAAGATTTTGTTCTCTATCAGTTCCTGGATTTTTGATCAACATAGCTCCCTTCCCAGAGCTACCTCCATTAAATCCCCAGGGAAAAGTTTCAGTGCATGTCTGTTGACAATAACCTGTCATTACAAGATTTGAAGCAAGAATTTCATAATCACGCATTATTCCTAAACCACCTCGATATTGGCCTGCCCCACCAGATCCTTTTACCAAACAAGTTTTGAGAACCCTCACAGGTGATAAAGTTTCTAATATTTCTGCAGATAGAATTGCGCAGTTTCCACTATGTGTATCGACTGCGCTGAGACCATCACTATTAGGTCCTCCACCCATTCCTCCACCAATGATATCAGAAATAATGTAGTACGGTGCAAAGCCAATTTCTTTCACTTTGTTTGGTCTGTCATCAAGTCCACCCCAGGTAAATGTTGGTAAAGATATTTGACAAGCTGCAGCTGAGTTTTTTTCTCCAATTGGAGCTAAACATTTTAAAATCAGGTCAGCTACTCCCTGTTGCGCAAGTTGGCGCACTGAAACAGCAGCAGGACGTTTAGGATCTAAGATAGATCCATGGCGAGTTTTGATTTTCACTGGCTTGTCACATCCGTGGTTCTGATTTAAATCAGGAGCAAAAATACATTTAACGGCAAAATTTACCATTGAATGAGTAGATGCTAAAGGGCAGTTCAATCCATTTGGCCTTTGGTCATCTGATTCAGATAGATCCACATATAGCTCCTCATCTCTCACTTCTATTGCACTATGAATTCGTACAAGATTCTTCGATGAGACTTCATCTTCCATAAATATGCTTGCTTCATAAAACCCATTTTTTACTTTGCTAATAGCGCGACGTATGTATTTTTCATTATAATAGATACATAATTGACTTAGTTTGGAGAATTTCTTGTTCCCATATTTTTTTGCCAGCTCCAAAATCCTTAACTCACCTGTCCTACAGGACGATAATTGTGATCTAAGATCTCCTGATGAAGCCTCAGGCTGTCTGACATTACTCGCCAAAATATCAAATATTGTCTGATTTGGACTGCCCTCAAAGAACAGTTTCGATGGAGGGATTATCAAACCTTCAGCAAATACATCCCTACTATCTGGACCTTCTGAACCAGGGTTTTTTCCCCCAATATCAATGTGATGCGCCACGGTTGATGAAACTGCAATTAACTCACCTTCGTTGAAAATAGGGCAAAATAGAACGACATCCATCGTGTGTGTGCAACCACGATAGGGATCGTTACAAATCAAAATATCTCCCTGTTTCCAAGTTTCCATTGGTATACTTTCTGTCATATGTTTTAGTGCCAATGGCATAATTCCCAATTGACCTGGGATTGTCTCAGACTGACTTATCATTTCAATGTTTGAATTGAATATTCCGCAAGCGTAGTCGTACATATCCCATATAATGGATGAATAAGCTGTCCGTCTCAATGCAACGGACATTTCTTCAGCAATTCCAACAATCTGATGTTGAAATATATCTCTTTCAATTGCATCTGTATTTACCACAATATTCTCTTTCATTTAATGGACTGCGATTGCTCAGTAATTCTTAATATACCCGAACTTATAACAAAGGCTGTTTGACCATGAAGAACCAATGTAGTTGCATCACTCTGTGTAATTACAGCTGGCCCTTCAATGCAATCTCCATAATTTAGTGTATGACGTTCAATAATTGATACATCCTCAAACCCTTTAACTTCATCAAGACAAACAGAGCGTTTCTTTGATGGAATAGAAAGTAGGACATCCTTTTCAGAATTTACCCTTAATGATGGTTTGGGGGTACGTCCATACGCGTCAGTTCTTATACTTATAAGCTCCAGTTCAATTGAACGGTCAGAATGTCCATATCGTCTTTCGTATTCATTATAATAGTTTATTTTGATCTCTTCTGTACTCCAGTTATTCTTCATTGTTGGATCTGATAATTCTATTGTCAAATCGTGAAATTGTCCTTCGCATCTTAGATCTGCATAGAACTTAAAATAACGATCCTCTTTAAATATCCCATCGCGCTGAAGTGCGTCGGATAACTTATTTTTAAGACTAGAAAAAAATTTTTTGGCCTTATTTTCTGAAATTGTTTCTAATTTTGTAAACCAGGAGGCTTGTGTAGTATGTCGAATATCTGTCATCAATAGTCCTTGAGCAGCGTAAACTCCAGGTGTAAAAGGAACTAAAACCTCCTTCATCCCCAACTCACGTGCAAGAAATGGTGCGTAGATAGGTCCTGCTCCTCCAAAAGCTAATAGTGAGAATTCTCTAATATCCAAACCACGTTCAACTGATAACTTTCTAATAGCTTGAATCATTCCAGCGTTTGCAACCCTCACAATTCCAAGAGCGGCATTTGTCACTGATACTTTCAATGGTTTGGCAATTTTTCTTGTTATAGCTGAAATTGCTAAATCAGCATCAAGTTTTAACTCACCACCAAGAAAACTATCCGGATCAAGGATGCCAAGCGCTACAATTGCATCAGTTGTTGTAGGCTCTTCTCCACCAGTTCCATAACAGGCCGGTCCTGGTAAAGCTCCAGCTGATTGTGGCCCAACACGCAACGCACCACCAAGATCTATGTGTGCTAAAGAACCTCCTCCTGCCGAAATTGTCTCTATGTCAAGGCTTTGCATTCGAATTGGTTGACCGTTGATTTCACGCTCATTTACTCTACGTGGTTCGCCATCTACAATCACTGAAAAATCAGCAGATGTACCACCCATATCAAAGGTAACTAAATTGTCCACATCTAGCTCTGAAGCTATAGCCTCCCCGGCTATCACTCCACCAGCGAGTCCTGAAAGCAACATAGTTACTGGATTTTCACGTGCTGCCTGTGGAGTGGCAACACCACCATCGCTTCGCATTAATCGAAGGGGTGCTAAAATACCATTTTCAACCAAATCATTAGCTAAAATTTCAACATACTTGTCGGTTATAGGACCTATATATGCAGCAATTGCTGTTGTATTTGCACGCTTGTATTCACCTACTTGAGAATTAATTTCACTGGAAATATATATTGGTACCGCCGGTAAAATGATTTTTAATTGCTTACGAAGAAACTCTTCCGAATTTGGACACAAATAGGCAAAAGATAGACAAATAGCTATAGCTTCAGGATTTTCATTTGCAATTCTTTTTGCAACCTCCGTAGCTTCAGCATTTGACAACTCTATTACAGTGTTTCCAAAAGCATCTAAACGCTCAACAACTTCGATTATTCTTGAACGTGGTACAACAGGTTTCGGTTTGACTTGTGTCATATGGTAGAGATGAGGTCGACGTTGGTTGCCAATCTCTAAAGTATCTCTATACCCCTTAGATACAGCAAGTGAAATTGTAGCTCCATTTCTTGTTAAAAATGCATTTGTAGCAATAGTAAAGCCATGAACAAAAATACCTATCTCATCTTTACTAATTCCTGCTTTTGTTGTTATGCGATTAATACCATTCAATACAGCTTTTGTGCTACCAGGAGTTGAGGGAACTTTATCAAAAAATACTTGGTTCTCAAATATTAGTACTAAGTCTGTAAATGTACCTCCTACATCAGCAGATAGAAAAATCATTTTAGACCCTGCATTATTCCTTATGGTTTGACACCCGCAGCCAGCAAAATACTCTCAACAGTTTTTTTACATTTTTCAGCAACTTCCTCTGCTGTCATCCCCTCTAGGATAGGCGAAAATATTTCAGCACCAAGCTCATTAAGTCCATTGTTTTCCGCCAACATACGAACTATTTCAATATTAGGGAATTCACCATCACCAGGCCATTTTCTGTCATAACAATTATCAACAACAGTCTGCCCTACGGGGAGTTCAAGAGGGCCATCGCTAAGTTGAACACACCCAATTTTATTTCCAGGAATACCTTTTAACGTCTCGATATCAGATTGACTGCGTACATGATGCCATATGTCATAACACAGCAGACCATTCGGTTGATCAGCATCGCGCACTACTTTCCAGGCCATTTCCAATGAAGGTAACCCCCAAAGAGGAACAAATTCTAGATCGATATTTACTCCATGATCTGCCCCATATTTGCAGGTCGTAATAAAGTCTTCAGTTATTTCTTCATGGCTCATACTGTTCAAAGGAAACATCGCATTAAGAGATGCGTGTGTGCAGCCAAGCCCCTCACAGATACGGAAAAACTCATGGGCGGTAGTTGCAGTTTTTAGAGTATATGAATCGGGCATGTTATCCGAAACCCATCGTCGTGACCATGTGTTTAACGGATCCATACGATCTATACGTACTCCATGATCGGCAGCTTGTGATCGAATATCAGCCAATGTCCTACCGGACTGCTCCATGGATTGAATATCAGCGGGCATTAATGAAAGTGTTGAATATCCTGCTAAACGGGTTGCACGAAGTTTATCCTCAAAAGAAAGGTTAACAACATTTGAGTAATTCATTGTGTATGTATTCACGGAAAGTGTCATGCTGGGGTCCTACTCTAAGTTATAATTTTTAGCTATTTCACTAATAGCCTGTCCTAAAACTCTTACACACTTAGAAAGTTGTTCTGGATTAGCGGTAAGAGCTGGGGCGATTTCAATTGCGGTGCCTATTGGCCCTACTATTACTCCAAGGTCGCGTGAACGTTCAGCGATGTCGATTACCATTTGTAATTCAGGTTTTGCGTGAGTATTTTTATTTGAGGTAAAATCAATAGCTTGCCAGAATCCACGACCGCGAATTTCTCCTACTGCAGGATGATCCCCAAATTTTTCCTGCATTTCTGACTGCCAATTTTTAGCCAACTTAGTCGAGTGTTCAATCAAACCTTCGCGCTCCTTTATCTCGATAACTTTTAAAGCAGTAGCACAGCATACCGCATGTCCAGAGTAGGTATGAACATGTCTAAAAAGATCTATAGCTTCTGCTATTTCATCATTTGTGATCACAGCACCAATAGGTGCGTATCCTCCAGCCATTGATTTTGCCATATTTAAAATGTCCGGTTCTACGTCAATTTGTTCACTTGCAAACCAAGTGCCAGTGCGCCCAAACCCAGTGATTACTTCATCAACGATCATTATTATTTCATACTTGTCACAAATCTCACGAACTCTTTTCCAGTAATGTGGCATGGGTATTTGAACACCATTTGCCTGTTGGAAAGGTTCACCGATGAATGCGGCTACAAGTGCTGGGTCTTCAAGCTGAATTTGCCGCTCAAGATGATCAATACATATATTAGTGTATGTTTCTTCGTCAAGTCCGTATGGATTCCGATAACACATTGGATTTGCTACAAAACTATGACCAGGAACGCGCACTGCTGGATCATCACGAACACTTAACCAATCTGTGCACGACAAAGCGCCCATAGAAGCTCCATGATAGGCACTCCAGCGGGAAATAACTTTATATGCAGCAGGTTTTTTACCAGATTGAATTTGATAATGCTTAGCAATTTTAATTGCTGTTTCAGTCGACTCAGAACCACCACTAGTAAATGCTACTTTATTAAGACGCCCGGGAGTCAACTCGGATAGCTTCTTCGCTAATTGAGCTGCCGGGTTGTTGTAGTTCATACCTGCTCCAGAATAGTGCATCATAAGTGCTTGATCATACATTGCTTGCGCAACTTCCTTATTACCGTATCCAAGTGAGCCTGCTCGAGTTGTCATACTCATCATATCCAAAAATGTTTTTCCGTACTGATCGGTTACGTAAAGCCCATCTCCCGACATTAGTACATTTGGTCCATGCTCGTGCATAGCTTTACGCGAAACCAAAGGAAACATTGAATGTTTAAGAGTAGTTTGGGTAGGATCCGGTGTATTGTTAATTTTTTTCATTATTTTAATCTTACAGCACAAATGAGCTTTACTTTTTTGTCAGAGCAAAAAAAGCTAGCTGAGAGTAGACATTAAATCAAAAAATCCTTACAGTCTACAATAACAAATTTAGTAATAAGGAGAAAAAAATGAGATTATCTGGTGGTGAAATCATAGCGCGATCATTGAAGGAATATGGTGTCACACATGTTGCGGGTATTCCCGGTCATGGCAACTGGGCGTTAGCTGATGCATTCAATCAAAAAGGCTCTGATCTCCCGGTAATTCAAGTTATGCACGAACAAAGCGCTGTGCATATGGCAGATGGTTTTGCCCGTGCTAGTGGCCGCCCAATGGCAGCTCTGACATCTACCGGGCCAGGATCAATGAATACACCTATTGGACTTGCAACAGCAATGGCAGACTCAATTCCACTCTTTCACATCAAGGGAAGCCCGTTGTCTTACATGCGTGGCACAAGTGTGATGCAACAACTTGAAATGAAAAATGAGGATGCATTCTCACGTATGCTAAGTGAAATTACCAAAAAAAATTTCAAACCATTTAGTGTTGAAGAAATTCCATCAATGATGCATAGAGCCATAAAGGCTATGGTTACTGGACGACCAGGGCCCGTGACAATCGATGTGCCAATGGATATTCAGGCTAAAAGCGCCGAGGTTGAAATCCATGACATGAAAAAAAGAATGCCAACCGGACTAATATTCCCTGATCCCAAAGATATCGATGCTGCTGTCGAAATGTTAATTTCAGCAAAACGTCCCGCTATTGTTGTAGGTGGTGGAGTAATGACTGCAAACGCATCTAAGGCTTTGTGTGAACTTGCAGAAAAAATAGGTGCAGTTGTTTGTTATACTTTCAATGGTAAAGGGGCAATTTCTGATGATCACCCACTTTGTGCTGGAGGTAATGGTCAAACTGGTACAACAGCTGCTAACTCTTTGCTAGCAAAAGCAGATGTCCTGTTATCTGTGGGCTGCCGTTTTACGGATTGGTCTTCTGGAAGTTATGCTAAAGGTTCCACCTACTCTATTCCACCCTCCCGCCTAATACACATTGACATTGACGCCCATGAAATTGGTAAAACTTACCCTACAGAGATCGGGATTGTCTCAGATGCAAAGGCAGCTCTTGAAGCAATGGTTTCTAGCATCTCAAAACAACAATCAGCAAATTGTTTAGAAAATAGAACTGCTTATCATGAAGAAATAGTTAAAGCCAAAAATGACTGGTTAGCGATGTTGGCCCCAAGATGGAACGATGAGTCAACACCATTTACTTTCCAATATCCATACAAAGTTCTTCGTGAAGTCATGGATCGAAACTGTATTCTTGCCGTAGGGTCAGGAAATACTCAAGGAGCTGTTAAACAATCTTTTCCGATATACGAACCTCGCACTCACCTAACATCAGGTGGATACTCTCCAATGGGTTGGGCCGTTCCTGCAGCACTAGGCGCTAAACTGGCAAAACCTGATCAACAGGTCTGCGCGATCATGGGTGATGGAGACTTCATGATGAGTTGTGCTGAACTCGGTGTTGCAGCTATGAACAATATCCCAATTGTCATCGTCGTACAAAACAATAGTGGTTATATGTCTATACGTGGAGGTCAGCGAAAATTTTTAGGTCGAGCTACAGCATCCCAATTCTCATACCACCATAAAGGAAATGAGGAACCTTATTCTGCTAACATCTCTGAACTAGCCCGCACATTTCACGTCCCAAGCTGGAAAGTGTCCGAAACTGAACAGCTCAAACCATCTTTTGAAGCTGCTTTCTCCAGCGGGGGACCAGCTCTTGTAGAAGTTATCACATCAAGAGATGCTGCAGGACCCTTTGTACCTGGGTGGTGGGATCTACCGTCCCCTGATTACTATGACGCAGAGTATGCAGAGTATCAACCAATGCGAGAAAAAGAGCAACACTTTTAATATTTGTTTTTGAGCCAAGTGCGTTGTTGAAATGAAAAATCTCAAACTTCAATATATTATAATTCATGAAATATAGCTCTAGATGATAACCGGTTATTCAGACAAATTGTCAGTTAGACCGAATGAAGTCATAAGTTTTATGGTCAGTACTGATGCACCTACCTTTGACCTTTCATTTGTAAATCTGAAATGCGGTGATCCTGAATTGTTGGAAACTATTATTCCAATGCCAAGCAGCGGAGAATATCAGGGTCGAAATCAGGAACTACAAATCGGATCTTATTGCAGCGTTGAAGGTTGGGACTCTCAATCATTAACAGGTGATTTTACAATAGGTGTATGGATTTTTCCAACTCTTAAAAAGACTGAGAACCAACCAGTACTTTCTGACAGAGATGTTGATGGGAATGGTTTCGAAATCGGCCTAACCAAGAATGGTAAGCCGTATTTCATGTTAGGAAAAATTAGAGTTGTTAGTAAAGTCGCATTGCCTATTTACAGATGGTATCACCTGACAGTACGTTTGAGAAACAATTCACTCGAACTTCGAGCAAAGTCACATTTTAGAGATCTTAGCTGCTTTGATGATAAAACTTTTTGTCTACAAACAGTCGAAGCTATTCCTTCAAGCAATAATCTATTCTTTGCAATAAACAAAATCAGTAATGATCATTTCAATGGTAAAATCAGTGATCCTTGCATCTTTGACGTTTGGCTTGATGACAAAGAATGTAGTTTGCTTGAAAACGATATTTCTGGAGAAAAAATTATGAAAAGTGCAAAATTTGCTTGGGATTTTGGTCGAGATATTTCC
>CAWVTC010000071.1:0-9131 GCA_963933025.1 uncultured Dehalococcoidia bacterium
GAGAAGTACTTGTTATCGATGATGAGGAAGCGTATTTGGATGGACGTGTAAGTGCACGCTATATATACATCGATGGTAAAGGGATCGGTGATTTTGATGAAGCGCTGTTACGGGAACGTGCAGATCTATCTACGGATGGCGTTCTTGTTGTGCTAGTTACAATTGAAGCGGAGTCAGGTGTGGTTAGCGATAAAATTGAGGTTTTTAGTCATGGGCTTGTGGATTCAAGTTCTCAGGAATCATTGCATGATCAAGTGGCTGAGATTACTGAACGTTTGCTTGATGAGAAATTAATTAAGGACGACTACCAAAAATTAAGTGTTCAGATACGAGACGCAATTGGGAAGTTCCTGTACGATGATATTAGGCGGCGCCCAACTGTGATGCCGCTAATCATTAATATCTAATCGAGAGATATTGAGATTGACCTAAGGCGCGGGGTTTTTGGTCACAGGGAGTGAATCCATGGCGACGCGTGCCCGTGCACGAGGAAATAATCCGAGTAATTCAAATTTTGTTATACGTTTGTCTAGAATAAAGACAATAGCTCAACGCCCAACTACTGCATTGCTGGGGTGTGCATTTTTAGTTGCTGTTGGGATGCTCGTCCATCTGATTTGGGGATTAGACACCTTTCTTACATCTTTAAGAGATCACCTGTTCGAGCTGTTTGGTTTTGGTTTTGTAATACCTCTGGTTTTGATGCTTGTATTTTTTGCACATCGTAAATGGGGTGGATCTGTTCCTGTACAAAAATATTTAAGATTAGTCCTTGGTTCTTGTGCAGCTGCTTTGTTTATTTGGGGGGTGCTAGGCTTTATTAGTTTGGATTGGAATGTTGGGAATGTTCGTTTTGGGGAGATGTCTTTAGGTGGCCGTATAGGTCAATCTTTTGTTGATGGTTATATAGCAATTCTTATATGGCTAGCTTGGCTGCTTTTATCTGTTATTTCATTTGCTCCAAATTCGACGAAAAAGTTTTTAATGGTGAAAGTTCCACTGTTTGCTAAATGGATTTGGAATGAGAAATTTATTCAAAATACGAGTACTTTTTTTGTTTTGATTATCAAAAAATTAGGTAGCAAAACTATCAAAAAATTAAAGCATTTTTATAATCGCTCATATCCAGATCCAGTAATTGGTGCTTCTCGTTTAGATCACAATATAGCTGTGATTAATCGACAGGTTGTTTTTCGGCCTGCGGGGGATAGTAGAACAATTGCGGCAAGCACTAAGATTGTGGAGGAGGAGGTTGCAAATAACGTAGATAGTGAATCTATTTTTCCAGTATCTATCCCCTTACCTTTTGAAGATTTAGATCCTGTTTTAGGTAATGAAGATGTTGTATTAGCTGAAGATGAAGAAGACATTCAAAGAATCTCAGTTAGGGGTGGATGGGAATTGCCCCCGTTTGAATTATTCGAAGAACCAGCTGTTAAGTTAGAAGATGTAAGCAATAATGATGCTCGAGGCCAATTAATTGTAGATACTTTGGCCTCATTTGGAGTGGATGCTTCGGTTGTAGAAATTAATGAAGGTCCAACAGTTACTCAATTTGGTGTTGAGCCAGGCTGGGCGGTAAAAACAAAATCTGTTGTTTTACGTGATGAAAATGGGAAAGTCCATACTGATGCTGACGGAAAGCCGCTTAGTGAGGAAGTAGAAGTTTCTCGCACTCGGGTACGAGTTAATCGGATTACTGCTTTGCAGAATGATTTAGCACTTGCGTTGGCAGCACCTAGTTTGCGTATTGAAGCACCTGTTCCCGGACGTCCAATTGTTGGCATTGAGGTTCCAAATAGCTCTTCCTCTATTGTGACATTACGAAAAGTTATGCAGTCTAAGGAGTTTCGATCTGCTTCAAACAAGTCAAAGCTTGCTATCGCATTGGGTGAAGGTGTTTCGGGTAAACCTATAGTTGCGGATCTCGCAAAAATGCCTCATCTCTTGATTGCAGGTGCAACGGGAAGTGGCAAAAGTGTTTGTATAAATACAATTATTTCCAGCATTCTTGCTTCTGCTACACCTGATGAAGTACGTTTTGTTCTTGTTGACCCAAAACGTGTGGAATTGACAAATTATGGAAAATTGCCTCATTTAGCATTTAGTGAGGTCATAGTAGATCTTGAAAAAGTTGTCGGTACGTTGCAGGCAATTGTTAGTGAGATGGAGGCTCGTTACAAACGTTTTGCCGAGTATGGTGTGCGTAATATTTCTTCATATAACAGTAATCCACGAGTTGCTAAACGCCTTCCTGAGTGGGTTGTAATAATTGATGAGCTAGCTGACTTGATGATGGTTGCGTCATTCGAGGTTGAAAAATTACTTTGTCGACTCGCTCAACTTTCTCGCGCAACAGGTATACACCTAATTGTTGCGACGCAAAGACCATCAGTAGATGTTGTAACAGGTTTAATTAAAGCTAATTTCCCTACCCGTATTGCTTTTGCTGTTACGTCCATTACAGATTCAAGAACTATTCTTGACATGGGAGGGGCTGAAAAACTGTTAGGTCAGGGTGACATGCTTTACCTCCCAACGGATGCGGGTAAGCCTAGTCGTATACAAGGAGCATTTGTTTCCGAGGCAGAGGTAGAAGCCCTTGTGAAGCACTGGAGGAGAGATGACTTTGTTGCGCTGCGGCCTGAAATGGCAGATAACCTTTTAGATGAGGCATTAATTGTCGAAAATGGTGGTGGTGATGATTTTGAGATTGATGCTAATGATCCTAATTTAGATAATGCTCGTCTTTTAGCTGGTAGTCGTAGTCGAATTTCTCCTTCCTTATTACAACGCCGATTGGGCATAGGTTCTGTAAAGGCACGTCGAATAATTAACCAACTTGAGGTAGAAGGTGTAGTTGGACCAGAAAATGGCGGTGAATCTCGTGAAGTTTTGGTTGAGTAATTTAGTAATTGAGGATGCGGTGGTTCTAAAGTATTTTTCAAAGTGTAGACTGGGGTTGTGAAGGAAGAAGATCGACGATTTGAACAAGAGGACCACAAAGGTTCCTGCTTTGCATGTTCTGCAAATCTTACAGATTCACGATTATTTTCCAGCTTTCGTGTTTGTCATTCTTGTGGGCATCATTTTCATCTCTCAGCTCCGCAATGGGCAAATTTTCTTTTAGATAAAGATTCTTTCCAAGAAGATGATTATACGGTTTCAGGCTTGGATCCGATTTCCTTTGGTGGGCCACGTAATTACCGCGAAAATATTATTGATGCACAGAAAAGATCGGGACTTTCTGAATCTGCTTATACCGGGCATGGTACTTTTTTTGGACATGAAGTTGTTTTTGCTGTACTAGATTTTTCTTTTTTGGGTGGATCTATGGGAATAGTGAGTGGTGAGAGACTTGCTCGCTCATTTGAGCGAGCTGCTGATCGGAGGGCTCCTCTCATTACTGTTTTGTCTACGTCAGGGATCCGTATGCGGGAGGGATTGTTGGCACTTATGCAAATTCCACGGGTAATGGCTGCTCGACAGAAATTGGTGAGACGCCGCGTGCCCCATATTGCAGTTCTAGCGGATCCTACAACAGGCTCTTCTTATGCCGGATTTGTTAACCTTGCGGACTATATTATTGCTGAACCAGATGCGTTAATTGGTTTTTCTGCGCTACGTGTTATACGTGAGCGGGAAACTGTTCCTGAGGGCGCACATACAGCAGAGTCGCACTTGGAAAAGGGTTTAATTGATGCAATTATTCCACGACATGAATTGCAGCCATTTCTTGGCCAAATATTAGATTTATTAACAAGTTCGTATGAATTACGTATGACTGAAAAGTTATCTGTTCCCCCTCGTGACTTCTCATCTTTAGAGGCTTGGCCAACAGTACAACTTTCTCGGCACAGTAATCGTCCTTCGACTTACGATCTGATTCAAAGAATGGTGACTGTATATGTTGAAATTCATGGTGATCGGAGCGGATCAGATGACTCATCAATTACATGTGGGTTTGGGTTGTTAGGTGGTGAAGCCGTTGTGATTATTGGTCAAGTTCGATTCCCGGATGAATCTGAACAAACCGGCTATATTAGTGCTGGTGGATTTAGAAAAGCACGTCGCGCGATGAGGTTAGCTCGTAA
Organism: uncultured Dehalococcoidia bacterium; assembly: GCA_963933025.1. Taxonomy (GTDB): domain Bacteria; phylum Chloroflexota; class Dehalococcoidia; order Tepidiformales; family Tepidiformaceae; genus JAKUNN01. Next base: position 4,095 of record CAWVTC010000071.1, read on the forward strand.
ATTTAACCTTCCTGTAATTACTTTTTTAGATACTAAAGGTGCAGATCCATCATTGGCTTCTGAGGAGGATGGGATGGCTGCTGCATTGACTAGTTGTGCAGAAACCATGCTTTCGTTAAAGATTTCTACAATTGCAGTAGTCACAGGTGAGGCAAATGCAGAATCAGCTGTTTCTATGGGTATAGCTGATCGGGTTTTAATGTTCCAAAACTCTGTATATGGAGTAATTGCCCCTGAGGAGGCCGCAAAAATTTTATATCAGGATGTTTCACAAGCTGAAGAAGTGGCTGAAAGTCTTCATATCACTGCCTTGGATTGTTACAATTTGGGGATTGCTGATGAAATTATTCAGGAGCCTGATGAAGGTGCGCATATGAATCATCAGGAAGCCGCATATTTTCTCCGTCGTGCTATCGTTAGGCATCTTGCGGAGTTAGCAAGTCAACGATCTAGTACTCGCTTACGTACGCGAAGAAGACGTTATCGCTCTATGGGGAATTCTAGGTCTAGAATCCGTAATGTTGCAGAACGTTCGGTTGGTAAGTTGGTTGAAAGTATGGAAGAGTATTTTCCACGACGTAAAAAGCCTTTAAAACGCCCAGCTGATGAATATATTGACAGTTCGGAAATACCTTTCTAGATATATTTGATGCTACTCAAGCAATAACTTTAGGAATTTGTCTTTAACTTAGGTAGTTACTTTTTTCGCTGAATTTCTCATATTGGAGCTGTCTTCATCCATGGCGCCGGCAATTACGGTACGTCGAGAGGGGGAAGCATCATTAACTGCGTCTACGAATGCCCAATCGATGCTTTCCAAAATACTTTTTTTCTGTGCTTCTTCACGGACAAATGAAATTGTTTGGGAAATTGTCGACTCGAATCCAGGCCAACTATGGCATCGGATTACTCTTAAATGTCGAGTAGATTCGTTCCACTCAACAATTAGCTTGGGAGTAGGGGAAGGTCCGGCAGAAATACGCACATACCCACCTAAATAACTTTTTGTTAAGTGCAAACCATTTTGTACGGTGTCTATCGAAGCTCTCTGCACTCCATCCCAAATATTTGCCAACGCTATTAATAACCGAAAGGCAACATCATCTGTTTCTGCTCGCATAACACCTCGCCCAGGAGTTTAGCGCGCGAAACGCCAGTACCCACCGTCAACTAGTCTACAGGAGTTACGAGCAAGAGGAAGTTTTTTTTTGACTTTCCTGCATTCTGCTCTGCTGTTAATATCGCTTACTCAAGGGGCTGTAGCTCAATTGGGAGAGCGTTTGACTGGCAGTCAAAAGGTAGGGGGTTCGAATCCCCCCAGCTCCATATTAAAAATTCAATTTTCTTCGAGTAGATCTTGGATCCTTTCCATGGCTCTCTGAATATTTTCTAAAGAATTTGCATAAGAGATTCGTAAATAACCTTCGCCAAGCTTTCCGAAGGCTGTTCCTGCAACCACTGCGACACCCTTTTCTTCTAGTAAGCGTTCTTGTAGGTTTTGAGATGAGTATCCAGTTTCCTTGATATTTGGGAATGCATAGAATGCTCCAGCTGGTTTGATACAACTAATGCCCGGCATACTGTTTAGTGCTTGTGTTACCACGTTTCGTCTTTCATCAAATGCTCTTACCATTTCAAAAACCTCTTTTTGTGGTCCTTCTAGTGCGGCGATACCGGCATATTGTGCAGCAGCATTCGGACACGAGTATGAATTCACAGCAAGACGTTCTGCATATTCGTATAAAGCTGGTGGCCATATGCCATAACCTAAGCGCCAGCCAGTCATTGCGTAAGTTTTGCTCCAGCCGTCAATGACAATTAATCGATCTCTGATCTCTTCATAGTTCAATAGACTGAAGTGTTTTCTTTCGTCATAGAGAATACGACTATAAATTTCATCTGAAAGGATTGCAGTATTTGGATATTGTTTTAAACCATTAATGAGTGTGTCAAAGTCTTTTTTCGGAGTGACTCCACCAGTTGGATTTGCGGGACTATTTAAAATTATTAACCGAGTGTTTTCATTTACTTGCTCTAGTAGTTTGACTGGGTCAAAGGAGAAGCCGGACTCTTCTTTTAGTTCAATGGGGATGGCTTTTGCTCCTGTATAGCGAATCATTGACTCATAAATGGGAAATCCAGGATTAGGATAAAGAATTTCTGCTCCGGGCTCTCCCATGAGCATAATTGCGAAAAACATAATTGGTTTTGCACCAGGGGTAATAAGTACTAACGAAGGGTCGATGTTAACTGCATGTCGCTTTGCTAAATCTGTAACTACCGCTTCGCGTAAAGCAGGAATTCCGGCTGCAGGTGTGTATCCATGTGCACCATCAGCTAATGCTTGTTGAGCCTTATCAACTATATGTTGTGGTGTTTTAAAATCTGGTTGCCCTATACCTAGATTAATAATATTTTTCCCTTCTGCTGCAAGAGTTTCTGCTCGTGCAAGTACGGCAAATGCAGTTTCAGTCCCAAGATTCATTGCCTGTTTGGTAGGTCGTATTTGATCCATAAGATGCCTTTCTATTCCTTCGAGAAGTATAAATGTTTGAAAATGAGTATTTGCATACTGTTTAATTGTTCAAACTCGAGTTTTATTCTGTTAGTATCTCCGAAGATCGGATCTTAAGGAATAAGGAGATTTGCAATGCTTAAAAAGCGTCACCCACTTAGCGGAGCTGTTTACGAAGTACCTGAGAATAATGGACTTGTTCATGTTACGGGTCAGGATGGAAGAACTGGTATCTTTACGCAGGACGGTTATTGGGTTGAGGGAGAACTTGGACAAGCGGATCCACATATGTGTAAATGGCTTGGCGGACGTCAACTCGATGAAGATGTTTTTTTATCCAATAGATTTCGTGATACTAAGCTAGATAATTAACATTTTGATATCTGAATAAATAAGGAAACAAACTATGACTGAGACAATTACTGGTACTAATCGATCTGCAGGTATTTCTTACCAGGAGCTGCTTGATGGTGACACTCATCCTGTTCCTGAGGTGTTAAGGCGTGTAAGCCCCATATCTCCCGGTGCAACTACTATTCCGATCGAGCGTTATATTTCGAAAGATTTTCACAACTTGGAAGTTGAGAAATTGTGGAAACGTGTTTGGCAGATGGCGTGTCATGAGGATGATATACCTGATGTTGGTGACTATTACACATATGATATTGCTGGATTGTCGTTTCTGATAGTTCGTACTGAAGTGAATGCATTTAAGGCCTATGTGAATGCCTGTTTACATCGCGGCAGGCTTTTGCGTGAAACGCATGGTAAGCGTGCTACTGAAATCCGTTGCCCCTTCCATGGTTGGTGTTGGAATTTGGATGGAACGATTAAGGAAATTCCATGTCAATGGGACTTTCCTCATATTAATCCAGCCGAACAATCTCTACCTGAGGTACATGTTGGTCAATGGGGGGGATTTATTTTTATAAATCCTGATCCAGATGCAGAACCGTTTAGTGAATTTGTGGGCACTTTAGGTGAACATTTTAGTGCTTGGCCTCTTGAGCGACGATATAAAGAAGCACATGTCTCAAAGATCTTGCGTTGTAATTGGAAAGTGGCACAAGAGGCTTTCATGGAGGCTTATCATGTAGTTGCAACCCATCCACAAATTTTGGCCGGAATTGGTGATGCTAATTCGCAGTACGATGTATACGGAAATTTTGCTAGGGCTATTACCCCTAACGGAACTCCTAGTCCGCATTTGGCTTACGAACCTTCGGAGCAAGAAATGTTGGATTCAGCAATGGATCTTCAATTGGGTGAACCATCTACGCTCGTTGTTCCAGAAGGTGGTACTGCTCGTTCTGTTACTGCTGCTGGTCAACGTGAGGCTCTTCGTCCAGTTGTCGGGAATGCTGTAGATGATATGAGTGATGCAGAATTTAATGATTCTTTTTACTTCACTTTATTCCCAAATTTCCATCCTTGGGGTGCTTTCAACCGAATTGTATATAGGTTCCGTCCAAATGGGAATAATCCCGATGAGAGCATTATGGAATGTATTTACCTGTCCCCTTGTCCTGATGGAGAAAAGCCATCCGCTGCTCCAATTCATCATCTTGGACCTGATGACGACTGGACAGATGCACCTGAATTGGGAATGCTTGGCCGAGTCTTTAATCAAGACACCTATAATCTTCCTCGAGTGCAATTAGGTCTCCATACCACGAGGAGGGAAGCTGTTGTTCTTGGAAGTTATGGGGAAACAAAGATCAGGCATTTTAATGAATTGCTTGAGCATTTTTTGGATCGTGAGTAGCTGATTTTGATGATTTAGTAGAGTTTTAGTTTTTTTCCATAGTGGGTGCAGCATCCTTATCTTTTATAAAGGACGCAACTAGAATTCCGAAAGCTATTAATATCAGTGAGGCTAAAAAAGCCTCATTAAATGAATTCGTTGCAGCTATTGTATGTATGGGTGTGACATGTTCAATGTTATAAGTATTCAGTCGACTTACTAATACAGCTGCTGCAATAGCCGTTCCGAAACTCATAGCAATTTGACGGGTTGCATTAAAGACTGCACTTGCTCGTCCTGTAGCACTGATGCTTATTGTTGCAAAGACGGCTGCTTGTACAGGTACCAATAGTAAACCAAATCCCATACCTCTGATATACATCATTCCTCGTAAAAACCAAAGATTGGTATCAATATCCATGAGAACGAACGGCAGCGTAGTTATTGAAGCTATTGTAAGGCCAGCCATAATTAGCCTACGGGGTCCTATTCTCGGATATATGCGAGCGATAATAGGTGCCATTGTGGCGACTCCAATTGCTTGTGGAAAGGTCATAAAACCTGCTTCCAATGGTGTCATACCTCGAACGCTTTGTAGAAAGAAGGGTAGTAGAAAAAGCCCTCCTGAGAATCCTAGAAATCCTGCAAATTGAGCAGCATTCGCCCTTGCAAACATCCGATCTTGGAAAAGTTTCACATCGATTAATGGATCTTTTGTTCGTAATTCAAACCATATAAAGATCCCAAGTATGAGAAGTCCAATAAGGCCAAAAACCCA
>CAWVTC010000072.1:0-8563 GCA_963933025.1 uncultured Dehalococcoidia bacterium
GTATTAACCCAAGGGTGGTTTGTTTGGAGTCCAAGCAGTACACCTGGTGCTCGTGCGGTAACTTGAGGGAAAAGCTGTGCGCCGTCCTTGGCTGCTTCTTCAGAAAGTTCAAATACTCGCTTCCAGTGATCTGGCTCGATATTCAATTGCACAAGAGCAAAAGTTATTGGGCGTCCTGTTTCTGCTGAAACCCGACGCATCCAGTCAACTTCCTTTTCTGGTAGCGCCATATCGTCACCAGTGACACCGGCAGGAGCAAGCTCAAGCACACCAGTACCAGCCTCTTCTAGGGCCTTACCGAAAGCAAGCATTTCTTCTTCAGCTGCAAAGGTTCCTGGTACGTTTTCACCATCTATAGCTCTGTGTGCAATAGTACGTGAGGTAGAAACTCCTAAGGCTCCAGCTTGGATACCTTCGAATACAAGTTGGCGCATTTCTTCGATATCTTCGGCGTTGGCTGGCTCATTTTTGGCCCCTCGCTCTCCCATGACATAAGTACGAACGGCACCATGTGGTACCTGTGTTCCAACATCAATTGCTTTTGGTAAAGTATCTAGGTAGTTTAAATATTCCGGAAAAGTTTCCCAATTCCACTGCATTCCGGCTGATAAAGCCGTGCCTGGGATGTCTTCCACGCCTTCCATAAGTCCAATTAGCCACTCCCTTTTGTCTGGTTCTACAGGGGCAAAACCAACTCCACAGTTTCCCATTACTACGGTTGTTACTCCATGCCAACATGATGGAGTAAGGAGGGGATCCCAAGTTATTTGTCCATCGAAGTGGGTGTGTATATCAACAAATCCAGGAGTTAGTACTAACCCTGTAGCATCAATTTCATTTTGGCCCGAAGCTAGGATTTTCCCGATGGCACTGATACGACCTTCATCAATTGCTACATCTGCTACGAACGCCTCTGCGCCTGTCCCATCTACTATTTTGGCATTTTTTATTACAAGTTCATGCATAGTTAGAATCCTCACGTTTTATGTAAGCCGATCATAGACGGGTAAAAAAAATGTCGCAATACATGCAAATCACGTATTTTTTATTAGCTATATGTTTCCAGCCATAAAAGGGTTAGAATCTCGCATTATAGATAGTAGAGGTTACCTATGAAACTAGAAGGAAAAGTTGCGGCCATTACAGGTGGTACGCGCGGGATTGGGAGAGGTATGGCCGAGGCATTTGTTGCCGAAGGCGCCAGTGTAGTTATTAATGGACGCGATGCAGAAAAAGGTCAACGTGCGCTTGAGGAAATGGGAGTTGGCGATAGGGCTATTTTTGTGCAGGGCGATGTTACGGAGTCTGGCGTGCTGGATCATCTCATCGAAGCGACTGTAAAGAATTATGGGAAAATTGATATTCTCGTAAATAACGCTGGAGGTGCAGGAGATTTTGCTCCTGTTGTAGATTTGACTGATGAGGGTTTTGACTTCGCAATTAAGTGGAATTTATACGCTACTTTTTGGGGAATGCGTGCGGCTTTACGTCAAATGATTCCACAAGAAAGTGGGCGCATTATTAACATTTCTTCTGTTGAAGGGAAGCATGGAAAGGCAGGAATTGCACAATATGTGAGTGCTAAGCATGCTATTAACGGATTAACGAAATCCTGTGCTAAAGAGGTTGGGACGATGGGCATTACTGTTAATTCTATTTGTCCGGGTTTGATTATGACCGATATTGTGAATGAATCTGGAGCTGCAGCTGCAGAGGCTATGGGCTTAACGTTTGACGAAATGGTTGAACAGTTTTCAAGCGAATCTTCAATAAAACGTCCAAATACAGTGGAGGAGGTAGCTGCGATGGCAGTGTTATTGGCCTCTGATGAAGCTTCTGGAATCACGGGAGCATTGCTTTCAGTTGATGGTGGAACAGCAGCTTATTAGCTGGAACTGAAATAAGTAGTCTAAAACTAGGAGCGACTAATGCCTGAGAATCTTCAAGAACCATTTTGTGAGTGGGATAGCACAATTAACCCTGAAGCAAACCTTTATACGATGGGGAATGCTGAAGAGGTTTTACCTGGTGTATGTCGTCCATTTGTAGCTAATTTTATTCAGCGTTGGGATAGGATATGGCATCTCCAGCTTGCGAAAGATCTTGATGTTGAGGATCTCGTTCGTATACCTGAAGTACCAGAAGCGTTGATTTTACCTATTGTTGCAGGACGGTTCGCAATTAATGTGGGTTTCGTGACTAATTTTTCTGCCACTTACTCTGTTGGAGAGGGCAGTGACTATTTAGAGGCATTCTTTGAAGGTGGTGAGTCATTGCATTCAGAGGCTAGTACTGATGAAGAGAGGGCAGCAAAATCCTATTTGCGTCTGATAAAGATGGGTGAAACTTCAACTGAGCGCGCCCATGCAGAACGTCGTGAAGCCGCAGCTCGGTATAGGGAAAGCCTTTTCCGAAATTGGCAAGTAGCTAGTGACGAAGAGTTGCTTCATGCGGTTGATGAGGCAACAGATTTATCTGGTCGTGTTTTTACTTCTCATTACCATAACTCCACAGCCGGTGGTGAGTTATTGTCTGCTCTTAACAAGAGGCTAGATGCACAAGTACCAGATCATCCTGAGGATTGGGGTACACGAATTTCAAGTGGCCTAAGTGATGTGGAGAGTTCCAGGCCAGCTAAGGCTATTTGGGATCTCAGTAGGGTGATCAAAGGATTGCCTGTTTTAGCCGATGCATTTGCTTCACTTGCGACAGAAGAAATTCTTGCAAACTTGAATGCACCAGCGTATAAAGACTGGGAAGTCTTAAAGAGAGCTTTTGGAGAGTTTATTGAGGAGCTTGGTTACCGAGGACAAAGGGAAACCGATCCTTCTCAAAAGACCTGGAATGAGAATTCAAGTTTTGTGATTAGTAGTTTGAAGGCAAACCTGGCTGCAGCTGATAATCGTAACCCATATATTTTGGAAAAGAAGCAAGTTGCCGAACGTGAATCCTTGGAATCCGAGATCGTGAGTTCTTTTTCTGAAGAAGAACAATTGGGTTTCCGTCGTGATTTAGCTTTGGTTCAGGAATTAACTTCTGGGCGTGAATATACAAAGGCAACTTGGGCGATGTCATGTCGTACTTGTCGACCGCCAATGATCGAATTAGGCACTCGCCTCGTTGACAAAAATGTCATTGGAGACGTTGAGGACATCTTTTTCCTTCTTTATGACGAAGTAGCACCAGCTATACATGGTGAGATTTCAGAAAATGATGCGAAAAAGAAAATCAAAGAACGTAAAGTTGTTTATGAGAACTTAAAAGGATATTTCCCACCTGTTCTATTTGAAAGGCCCTTTGAGTTGGAGCCTATCGTTGAACAAGAGGCAGTTGCAGAGGCGACTTATGAAGGTCAAGGGATTAGTCCTGGCTCAGCTAGTGGTCCTGCACGCGTTGTTCGAAGTGTTGAAGAAGCTTTAGAGATAGATTTGGAACCTGGAGAGATTTTGGTAGCACCCTTTACTGATGCACCTTGGACTCCATTGTTTATTCCTGCTGCTGGCGTGGTTGTAGAGACAGGTGGTGTGCTGAGTCATGCTGCTACGGTAGCGCGTGAATACGGTATTCCTGCTGTTTCTAATGTACGTGGAGCTGCCTCTGGTTTAATCGTGAATGGTGCAATTGTCTCTTTGGATGGTGTTACAGGTGAGGTAACAGTAAGTTCCCCAGATACACCAGAGCTTTAGAGGTTTTATTACCCCCGGCAGGAATCGAACCTGCGCACATGGTTTAGGAAACCAACGCTCTATCCACTGAGCTACGGGGGCATATAGCAAGGTTACCGTGCCGCTAGGTGCTATGCATCTTGTGGCACGGGTTTTTCTTAGTTGAGAAAAAACCTATTTTTGGTAATACTTCAGTACACTATAGTAATGTTTCTAGAATAAGGAGTTTCTTATGAGTGAAGTAGCTGTTTCTGAGGAAGAACGACGCATAATTCCAACAATTTTTGATAGTCAAGAATATCGGAATGATCCTTTTCCAACTTACCAAAAATTACGTGATTACCACCCTTTGTATCATGATCAGTTTCATAACAATTGGATGTTGTCTAGATATGAAGATGTACGAGCAGCCTTTTTAGATAATGAAAATTATAACCGAGCAGTTTATGAAGAAGATGGGCCATATGAATTTGGATCTAATAATGTTTTTGGTCCTACCATTCTTGAACTAGGAAATGGTGAGAAACATCGTTGGTCTCGAGGTGTAGTGGCAGGTCAATTTATTGGGAGGAATTTGGAAAGTTTTATTCCGACGATTACGCGAATCGCTGCTGAAACGATTGATATATTTTCACGTAGAGCAGCTGAAGATATGGCGAAAGGGTTTAGTAAAACAGGTGAGGTTGACTTGGTTGAGCAATTTACCATTCAATATCCGATACGAGTTATTTCAGGCATGCTTGGTCTTCCGCGTGAAGACGAGGATCAGTTTGTCGAATGGTACCAGTTGCTTATTGCAGGTCTGGGTATCGGTGAGGAGTTCCATAAACGTGGGGTTCAGGCACGTGAAGAATTGAATGCTTATCTTGATCCATTCATGCAGGAACGTCGTGCAAATCCGGTAGGCGATGATTTAATAACGAAGCTTGTGACTGCAGAGTTAGGTGGCCAGCGTATGACTGATGCTGAAGTGAAAGGGTTCGTAAACCTTCTACTTGCTGCTGGTGGAGATACAACTGATAAGGCGATTGGGAATATGTGGTGGTTTGTTTTACAAAACCCTGATCAACTTGCTGAGTTAAAACGTGATCCATCTCTTTGGGATCGTGCATTTACTGAGATGATGCGTTATGACCCACCTGTACATCAACAGGGTCGTCGTACGCAGCGTGAGATTGCTATGTATGGGAAGGTTGTTCCTACTCGCGGGAATGTAATTTTCCAGCTTGGTGCGGCCAACAGAGATGAACGCGTTTTTAAGAACCCCGACAAGTTCGATATTTTTAGGAAAGATCTTTATTGTGGTAAAGAAATGCGTGTTGGTTACTATGCTAATGGTGAAGCTAGTCATCTTGGTTTTGGGATAGGAAAGCATTTTTGTATGGGATATGCGATGGCCAGGCAGGAGTCTGTGATTGCATGCCAAATGCTGGCTGAGGCAATGCCCAACGTTCGTCTTAAGCGTGACGATGCTGAAGGCATAGTTGCACCTGAGTTCGGGTCTGGTGGATTTCGTGGTCCTACAAAACTTGAACTCCAATTTGATTAGTTAAATAAGGTAAGGAGTTTTTATGACAGTTTCTCTTGAAGGAAAGTCTGCGATAGTCACTGGTGCAGCGGTAGGTATTGGGAATGCCTTTGCGCGTGCCTTGGCTGTTCAAGGGGTAAACCTTTCTATTTGTGATATTAGAGGTGATGACCTTGAAGACTTTGCTATTACGGTTGAACAGATCGGAATTGAAGTTGAATCGACACTTGCTGATGTCTCTGTTCCTGCTGATGTTCATAGCGTAGTTGATAAGCATATTTCTCGGTTTGGTGGAATAGATCTTTTAGTTAGTAATGCCGGGACTTGGGCACAAAGTGAGGCTACCGATGCTCTTGATAAATCAGATGCTGATTGGGACAAAGTTGTAGGGACGAATTTTGCCGGTGTGTTTCTTTTTGGGCGTGCTGTTATTCCACATATGATTGCTCATGGAGGTGGCAATATTGTCAATATCGCTACGGACCACTTTTGCACCTGTGGTTCTCCGAATGTCTGGAATCATGACGATGCTCCTGATTGCCCCCATGGCGTTAATCCGCCTCGTCCTGTTGGTGGTGGTAGCATTATGGATTTATACGACGCAGGAAAATCTGCGATTAATGGATTAACCCTTAGCTGGGCTAAGGCTTTACACGAACAAAATATTCGTGTAAACGCATTTTGCATGGGTGCGACAGATTCACATATGCTTCGTGGTTTCAATAATTTCGATCCAGATCCAGCGGAAGAAGCAAAGTTACTTGAAGAGCTCGGATGGATGAAAGCTGAAGATATAGCTGATTGTTTAGTGGAACTTGTCAAAGAGGGAACAGAAGGGCGCTCGGGTGAGAATATCGGATTTGCTCTTGGTCACCCTGTTCGTCTTCCAAAGCGACAACCAATTCCTACATTTATGTATGAACCACTTTCATAGGAGATTATAATGGGTATTTTTGATGGACAAACAGCAATTGTTACTGGTGCAGCGCAAGGCTTAGGAAAAGCTTTTGCAGAAGCTCTTTCATCTGAAGGGGCAAAGGTATATATCTGTGATATTAAGGAAGAGGTTAATACTGTTGCTGAAGGTATCAGAGGTGGTGGAGGTCAAGCAGAGGCATTTGTCGCTGATGTTTCTAATCGCTCTGATGTTGAGAATTTTGTTGCAGCGGCCGCAAAAGATGGCATCGATATTCTTGTAAACAATGCAGGTAAGTGGAAACAAACTCCAGTAACTTCTGACTGGGAGCAAACTCTAGCAGATTATGACGAGATTATTAATACAAATTTTAAAGGCGTCATGTATATGAGCCGTGCCGCGATACCACATCTTATGCAGAGCGGAAAGGGAAATATAGTCCATATTAGTACGTACTACGTTCTTCCTCCAAGGTCGAATGGTACAAATCCTCCCTTGACTGATTTATATAGCGCATCGAAATGGGGGTTAAATGGATTTACAGCTGCATGGAGTAAAACGTTAGAACCTCATAATGTGCGGGTAAATGCTCTTTGTATGGGGGCTACTGATACACCAATGTTGAGAGGTCTTTTTAAAGGTGATCCTCCAGTAGATGCAGTAGATTCATGGATGACACCAGAGCAGATAGCGGGACTGCTGATAGATTTGTTAAATGAAGGTCCGGGAGGGCGTACAGGTGAGAATATTGGTGCCTGGGTTGGAGAGCCTGTAGGGTTACCACCCGAACCAGTGCCTCATCACAAAATTACGGGAGTTCCGTTGGAGTAAATATGATCAAATTTAGTGATGTTTATCATGCTGGCGTAATCGTACCTAATATTGACGAGGCAATGCCTGAATTATCTTCTCGCTTTGGTGTGACTTGGGAGGAACCGCGCAGTGTTAGTGTTGCTATTTTAAACAATGGCAAACGAGAATTTGTGCCTGTCCGAGTTTGTTTTTCTAAAGAAGGGGATGTGCAGATCGAATTAATCGATGCTATCCCAGGAACCGTATGGGCAGCTGAGGATGGTTCTCGGTACCATCATTTAGGTGTATATGTTGATGATCTTGTTTCAGAAGTTAAAAGGTTGGAGGGGGAGGGGATGAAAGCCGAGACGTGGGGTGTAGATGAGGATGGTTCAATGGCTGGCTTTTGCTATATTAATGACCCCCTTGGTGTACGAATTGAATTGGTTTCAAGAGCGGGATTACCTCCAGGTGTGGGAACTGATCCTGCCGCAACATAAACTTATCTAAATTCGGTTGAACGATTTTTGTTGGTATCGCCCACTATTCTGGTTACTTATACTATTAGTTGGTGAGGCCGAAGTGGCGGAATGGCAGACGCGCTACGTTCAGGACGTAGTGCCCCTTGTGGGCGTGTGAGTTCAAGTCTCACCTTCGGCATAGAGATGCGCCAGTAGCTCAGTGGATAGAGCGCTGCCCTGCGGAGGCAGAGGTCACAGGTTCAAATCCTGTCTGGCGCACCAGTTTCTTATTCTTCCTAACGGCCTACGGTTTCGTGGTTGGTAGTAATGGTCAAAACCCAAGTAAAAAGAGTACTAAGTTCACGGCACAACATTGCGAGCACAGTATGTGTGCACAGGTAAGTATTGAAGGTGAGTAAATGTGTTTTAATGGCACCTATCACCCTGCGTAAAATTATTTTCTATTTACATCCAGAAATTTAGATAAATAGACATCAGTGGTTTATGAGTGCTTGCAGATACTAGGCAGGAATAAGGCTAAAATAGCCGATTTAGGCCAAAATTGTAGTCAACGAGTTAAAAAGTGCACAGAAAACAGGTGTTTTTGCATGTTTTTGGGCATTAGTGCTCGCAATGTTTTTGATGGTAATTTGCACTATCAAAACACTAGCCTCAAAAGTTTACAGTTACGTGCTAAATATCTCATCGAATACTGTAGCAGCAGCCTCTTCTCCATTTCGAGAACATGTCCATAAATATCTAATGTGGTTCGTATGTCCTGATGGCCTAATCGTTCCTTCACCATTATCTCTTCTTCTTATTTTGCTTTCCTTTTTCTATAGGCAGCTTTTCTGCATTTTTCACTACATCTATTAGTGGGATTTCCTTTTAATGTGAGGCTTGGAACTTCACGGCCACAGTTTTCAAAATTGATACAAGGCTTGTAGGTAATATCGTCATAAAAATCACGTGCGATCAGAGTCCAACACCACCCAGCCCAACTAGTAGGGCGAATGGCAATATCTTGATTGCTAGAAGCTGAGCTCCTCGTGACAACTTCAGCACTGGTGTAGCGATTCAGTTTTCCTGTAATATTTTTTTCTGCCGTGGTTCTCCATGTGGCTGGGTGTGGATTGTTTTCATTAAATGGCAATTTGTTCGCAGCGTCTCGGGCTGAGCCCCAGCTCCCGATTTGAATCCA
>CAWVTC010000073.1:0-8509 GCA_963933025.1 uncultured Dehalococcoidia bacterium
TTTCCAGTTATGTGCCTTGCTGGGTAGATAAGAACATATAAATGTCTTAAGCTAGCAGAGTTTGTGCAAAGGGGTTCCTTATGGTTGTCGTCACGGTTTTTGGAGCTTCAGGGTATATTGGCTCGAACCTTATTCCAGAACTTTTAAAAGTTGGTCACAAAGTTCGTGCGGTTGCTCGTAACAAAGAAATATTGAGTGGACGTTCTTGGCTAGGGGTTGATTTATTCGAAGCTGATCTTCTGGATAGCGCAACACTTTCTGCGCCTTTGCAGGGGACAGATATTGCGGTCTACTTGGTGCATTCAATGGCTGCTGGTTCTAAATTCCAAAATCTTGATCGAACTGCTGCCTTAAATTTTTCTAGAGAGGCTGAGAAGCATGGTGTCAGTAGAATCATCTACTTGGGAGGGATCCAACCTCCAGATGAGAAGGCTTCGACTCACCTTCTGTCACGTGCAGAAACTGGAGATTGTCTTCGTATGGGTTCGGTTCCTGTAACTGAACTTCGTGCTGGAATGGTCGTTGGAGCAGGATCGGCTGCCTTTGAAGTAATTAGGGATATTGTCTATCACCTTCCTGTAATGATTACTCCTCGATGGGTGAGTTCACGTTCTCAGCCGATTGCGTTAGATGACCTTCTTTGGTATTTGGTCCAAGTGGCTGGTTCAAATGAAACTATTGGAAATGTTTATGCTTTGGTAGGACCGGAAGTCCTAAGGTATAAGGACTTAATCCAATATTTTGCTGAGGAAGTAGGATTAAAAAGGTATTTAATTCCTGTGCCAATAATTTCCCCTCGTCTGTCTTCTTATTGGCTAGATCTAGTAACTGCGGTTCCCGCAAATGTTGCGCGACCATTAGTTGATGGTCTAAAACATGATTTACTTGCATCTGGAAAAGAGATTCAGCAAATTTTACCGCGGAAACTCATTTCATATCGTGATGCTATCCATATTGCTATGGAAAATGAAAAGTTAACGGAAATGCCAGCAAGGTGGACAGAAGGTGCAATTCATTTTGGTGGATTACGTCAGGATAATTCTTTTTATAGTAAAAAAGAAATTGCTCAGGAAGACGTAGGTGTGAAACCAGAGGCTTTATGGAAGCATGTTTCCGCATTAGGAGGAGATTCTGGCTGGCATGCCTTTAATTGGTTGTGGAAAACACGAGGGGTGATAGATCGACTGTTTGGAGGCATTGGCATGAGGCGTGGTAGGCGTCACCCAACTGCGATTCGTGTAGGGGATACGATTGATTTTTGGCGAGTTGTTAGCGTTGAGTATGGGAGACGATTAACACTTATGGCTGAGATGAAATTGCCCGGATCGGCAGTTCTCGAATTTGAAGTTGAAGAAACTCAAAATGGTTCAAAACTTACAACAACTGCTTATTTTCATCCTGCAGGGGTACTAGGTCTGCTTTACTGGTATGTATTGACACCAGTGCACCCTTTTATTTTTCGTGGAATGACACGAGCTTTAGCAAAGAAGGCAGTGCAAACGAATTAATCGGCAATTTTTGGATGGTAGATAATGTTTAGTTTTGCCAATTCCTTTACGAGTATTTCTTCTGTAACTAAACCGGCTTGTTTCGCTCGTACTATACCGTCTGCATCAATAAAAACTGTATAGGGGAGGCCTTGTAACCCATAACTCATCCCTACCTCCCCTGTTCTGTCTAGCGCTGCAAGATAAGTAGCATTGAAAAGCTTGAGAATACCTAGTGCTCGTATTTTATCTTCTGCAAAGTTAATGCCAATAAAAGTGACTTTACCGGCAAGCTCATTGGCTGCTTTTTCAAAATCTGGAATTTCTCGCCGGCAGGGTTCACACCAACTTGCATAAAAATTTAGAACAACAGGCCGTCCATAGTAATTACTTAGTAATATCAGTTCTGATTCATCACGAGCATTTTCAAGTGCGAATTGGGGAGCAGTTTTTCCAATTTTTGCCGAGTTTCCATTTAATGAACCTGGTGCAACAATTTTTTCTGAAGAGTCTTCTCTAATAAATAGCCAAATAGTAAGTGTTAATAAACAACAGGCTGTTAGAACTAATAAAACTCTTCCAATCCTCTGCTTATTAGAATTGTTATCAGTTGATATAATCAGGTTTCTTAATTTTGATGGTGGTTTGATAAGTCTATGCATTTTTATAGGTTCAGCTATTAATGAGGATATAGCATAAACTCATAACCCCCTTGGGTAATTATATTTTTTTGTCGGTTGATTTAGCTTCCCGTTCGGTTTGATTATGCTACGATCGTCTTCCGTGTCCGTCCCAAAAATATTGATATGACACATATGTAAGGAGAACATGTATCGATGAACATTATTGTTTGCGTTAAGCAAGTTCCAGATCCAGAAACACCTGCATCACAATTTGCTGTTGATGAAGCTACTAAGCGTGTAATTCCTGCACAAGGTATAGCACCAGTTGTAAACCCTTATGATCCCCAGGCAACAGAAGCAGCTCTGCGAATTCGAGATGCTGCAGGTGAAGGGACTATAACGGTTATTAGCCTAGGCCCGGAGTCGGCGAGGGATGCTATTAAGCATGCTTTAGCTATGGGAGCAGATGAAGGTATTCTTCTCAATGATCCTAGTTTTGAAGAAATTGATAATTTCCAAACTGCAGCTATTCTTGCCGAAACTATAAAAAAAGTAGGGATCCCCAACCTTGTACTAATGGGTCGCGCGGCGGCTGATTGGGATATGGGTGTGGTTCCTATAGGAGTGGCCCAGTTCTTAGATATCCCATGCGTGACTGTTGCTAAGGCAATGGAGCTTAATGATAGTACGTTGACTGTTGAGCGTGTTTTGGATGATGGTTTTGAAACTGTTGAAACGTCATTGCCAGCCGTAGTCTCTATTTCAAATGAATTTGGTGAACCGCGTTATCCCCAACTTCGCCAAATCATGTTAGCTGCAAAGAAGAATGTTGATGTGTGGAATAAGGAATCTTTAGGAATTGCTTCTGAGATTGTTGGTAGTGAGAATAGATTACTTCCTCTTAAAGCACTGTATGTCCCTAAGGTTGAAAGTAATGTAGAGATTGTTGAAGGGGACTCTCCTGAAGAAAAAGCTCGTAATCTTGCGCTTAAATTACGAGAAGCAAAGTTGATATAAAGGATTTATAAATGTCTGCAATTCTTGTTGTTGGTGAATTAAATGAAGGTGTAGTGGCATCGCATACTTTTGAGTTATTAGCTGCTGCCCGTACCCTTTCAGATGCTGGAGGTGGAGATGTCCATGCTTTGGTTGCAGGAGATAGTACGATTAGCCAGTCCCTTTTCGAAGGTGGTGCGGATGCAGTGCATATTGCTACGAATGAAATCTTGAAATCTGGTCTTACAGTTGACGTTTTTTTACCGACTGCGATTAACGTTATTGAGAGTATGGGTGCAGATATTGTGCTTCTTGCTCAAACAGCATTTGGTCGAGATTTTGGTCCTGCATTAGCTTTTAAGCTTAATGTTGGGGTTGCCATGGAGTGCACCGGATTAACTTTGGATAATGGCCGTCTTCAAGCAACACGATCTTGCTATGGAGGTAGTGCACGCGCTGAAGTTACGTGGAGTGGCCCTATACAGATAGCAACCTTAAAACCAAAAACCTGGGATGCGTTAGTTACTGATACTTCTCGGAGTGGCACAGTTAATGAGATCGATATAGCTGGCGAAGCTCGTGTGAAAATTGTTAGTACAAAAAAGGCAGAAGCAACAGGAGTTCGACTTGAAGATGCTGAGGTTGTTGTTAGCGGGGGTCGTGGCTTGGGAGATCCAGAGGCCTTTGGCGCTTTGGAAGAACTTGGAAATTTACTTAATGGAGCTACGGGTGCCTCTCGAGCTGCTTGTGATCTTGGTTGGTATCCTCCATCACAGCAAGTTGGTTTAACCGGAAAGACAGTAACGCCAAATCTTTACATAGCGGTTGCTATTAGTGGTGCAAGCCAGCATATGGCTGGAATGTCAGGTTCGAAAAACATTGTTGCTATTAATAAGGATGCGGATTCGAACATGGTGCAGTCCAGTCGTTTTGCAGTTATTGAAGATTATAAAAAAGTGATACCTGCATTAATTGAAGAAATAAAAAGCCTAGATTAAATAGATTTCTACAGAATTGGATTGGAGCCTTCGGTCGGATTCGAACCGACGACCTACGCATTACGAATGCGTTGCTCTTCCAACTGAGCTACGAAGGCTTACACTTTAGGGGTTTTTACTAACCAACCCAATTACATACATTAACACAAGGATTTTCCAGTTTAGCTGGATATCCCCGGAGGAAGATTTTGTTTTGCTTGTGATGATGAAAGAACGCTAACTTCAAGTAACTCTGCGATATCAAAGGCTTCAATAGTTCTAGTGGTTTCATCGGGTTGAATTGCTGAAATTCCATCTTCAAACATTTGAATACAAAATGGGCAGGCTGTTGCGACTATCTGAGCCCCCGTATTCGCTGCTTCGGCAGTACGTAAGTGATTGACACGGGTTCCCTGCTCTTCTTGCCACATGTTGCCTCCACCTGCTCCACAACAGAGCCCTTTTTCTTGACTCCTAGGCATTTCGACAAGATTTACATTCGGAACCGTTTCTAATAGCTCTCGTGGCGCATCATATATGCCATTCCCTCGACCTAAATAGCAAGAGTCGTGATAGGTTATTGTACGATCGTTTTCCATGGCTTTTGGTTGAAGTTTTCCTCGTGCGACCAGCAATCTTAAAAATTCTGCATGATGTGTTACTTCGTAGCGCCCCTCGAAATCCGGGTACTCATTTGCAAATGTGTTAAAGCAGTGGGGACATGAAGTAATAACATGAGTGACACCAATTTCATTAAATGTTGCAGTGTTGGCTTCTGCTAAGGTTGCGTATAAAAATTCATTTCCTAACCGGCGAGCTGGGTCACCTGTGCAAGTTTCTTGTTGTCCAAGAACGCCAAAGCTCACTTTTGACTCTATTAGGAGTCGAACAACTGATTTTGTGATAGACATATTACGTTCAACAAGTGCCCCAGAGCAGCCTACCCAGTAAAGATACTCTTGAGTACCATCAAATATTGGTACATTTATGCCTTCATCATTTAGCTGTTCAATCCATGTTTCTCTGGTAAGTTGTGTGCCTTTCCACGGGTGCCCACGTTGCTCTATATTTTCCAAAGCCTCCTGTGCTGTTCCAGGGATACGAGCTTTTTCCATTACCAAGTAGCGTCGCATATCCACAATTGATGGTACGTGTTCGATCATCACTGGGCATTCTTGTACACACGCCATACAAGTTCGGCATGCCCACAGGGATTCATCTTGGATATAGCCACCTACCAGCTCAGTGTCCAAGTTTTCCTCGGGTTCTTTTCCAGCAATTAATAGTGGCCCTGCATGGTTCATGTATGTTTTCATATCTTGAATAATTGCCATTGGGGATAATGGTTGTCCTGCAATATATGCCGGGCATACTTCGGTGCAGCGCCCACAACGTACACATGTATCCGCGTCAAAAAGCGATTTCCATGTGAAGTCTTGTATTTTTCCTGCGCCAAGGCTCAAGCCTTGTTCCATTATTTCTTCAAAATCACCCATTGGTGAAAGGTAACCTTGGGGTTTTGGATTTTTAAAAAATGCATTTAGCGGAGCTAAGATAATATGTCTGAATTTGGTTAACGATAGAAGTCCTAAAAGTATGAAGGCTCCAACGATATGGACCCACCAAAAAACTGCGTGGATTGTGAGGAGAACACTCTCGCTTAAACCTCCAAATATCTGTGCTATTACCCATCCAGCTGGTGACCAGTAGGACCAAACCTCATTGCCTGCTGGTATTTCATTTCCTCCAATACGAAATCCTTCAACCAAAATCCCAGTAAAGAGGACAAATCCTAACAAACCTACTACTAGTGCATCTTCGTTACTTCGGCGGTCCCAAGTTAATTTATTTGGTGTCGTTGGACCATAGCGGCGATAAATTGCCATACCAACACCGATTAATCCAACAATTCCAAAGATATCGCCGATAAGGCTATAACCTAAATACACACCACCTGTTAGGAAAGCGTGTTCCGCACTTTTACCCACTAGAAGAGGGAGGTAATCATCAATTGCGAGAAGTATTGTTACTAGTGTTAAGACTGCAAAACTAGAATAGATACACCAATGCATTACTCCTGCATAACGATCGTTTTTTACCTTACTGGTTCCAGCACCCATTGTTAAGGCATTTGTGAGTCGGCCCCCAAAATTTTGGAAAATATTTATTGGTTTTCCTAGGCGCCAAATTCGAACACGCTGTAGGAAAGCGAATGCAATTAGAGCTACTGATATTCCGAAAATGAAATACATTATTGCGAAACCGCGGATGTTGAAGAATACCTCTCTATGAGCTCCTTCGGTTCTTGCGGTTTCTAATGCACCTATAGCTACCACAATTGCTAAAGGTATCAATAGCCCGCCAAGGCTGATTCTTAGGCGTGTACCTTTTTCGTTAATATTTTTCGGAAGTTCGTTTTGTGCGTTCATACGTTGTTATCTATGGCTTCTCCGTAATCTTTCCTTAAATCATTTTTCAAAATTTTCCCCATTGCGTTACGTGGTAGTTCATCCACTATCGCAATGTATTGGGGTGCTTTAAATGAAGCAAGATTACTTTTGCAGTATTCATTAACTTCCTCTGTACTTATTTTAGCATCTTGTTTTAGGACCAAAATTGCTTTAACGACTTCTCCCCACTCCGAGTCAGGTACACCTATGACAGCAGCTTCATCAATTTGTAAATGATTCTCTAAGCAGTTTTCTATTTCACCTGGAGAGATATTTTCTCCGCCTCTAATAATTAAATCTTTTTTGCGACCTGTAATAAATAAGTAACCATCTTCATCTACGCGACCAACATCCCCAGTATGAAGCCAACCTTCAATTATAGCTGAGCTCGTTGCATCTTCTTGATCATAGTAGCCTTGCATCACTCGATCTGAACGTACACAGATTTCACCTTCTTCCCCATCTGGAAGAATAGTATTCCGTTCATCCATTATGCCAATTTCGACATCATCCATCGGACGTCCTACAGATCGAAGCCTTTTTTCACGCTTTTCTTTTTCTGCGCTTAAATCATGATCATCCGGTCCTAGGAACGTAAGTGTAGATGTGGATTCTGTTTGCCCATATGCATTCATTAGGCCTACTCCCTGAGCAGGAAAGATATCGCAAGCTTTTCGGACAACTTCATATGGCATAGGGGCTGCCCCATAAGTGATTAATTGTAAAGAAGAAAAGTTAGTCGAATCTAGGTTTTCATTTTCCATAATTCTTTTAAGCATTGTGGGAACAACCATGGAGTGTGTGGCCCCTTCAGTGTCAACTGCTCCCAGCCATCCTTCTGGTGAAAACTGAGGCAATATAAGTAAAGTCCTCCCTCCCCAAATAGACGACATCATTGCAGTTGCTCCTGCAATGTGGAAGAACGGTACTGAAACTAGTGTTTTGTCATGCAGATCTGGGTCAGCAGGGTTCATCGTGTTAGTAACGTAGGTAGTTAAATCAAGGTATGAAAGGATCACTCCTTTCGGTAGTGCAGTTGTTCCGCTGGTAAACATTAAAATTGTTGGTTCCGAGTCATCTATTTCTGAAAAATTGAAACTAGCTTCAGCATCAGATAATAATTTTTTAAAGTTTTTAAAGCCTTTGACTTCAGAGTTATAGCAAATGAAGCTTTCTGTACTTTCTAAACTCGGACGAATACGATCAATCAAATCTGTGTAACGCTCTGAGGCAAAGAGTATTTTAGCACCACTTATGTTGAGCATATGCGCTAATTCGGTGTCTTTCGAGCGATAATTTAAAGGAACGAATGTTACCCCTAACATGGCGCATGCATAATAAGTCATCACATATTCAGCACTGTTTTGTGACATTACAGCGACTTTGTCCCCATGTGTTACATCAAGGCTTTCGATAACTGTTGCAATCCGAGAAACGGTTTCTGACATTTCTGAATAGGAAAGTCGCTGCTGATTACCTCCGACCTCTACAAGTGCCTCTCTATCCGGCACAATTGCCGATGAGATTTGCAAAAATTCAATTGTATTCATTACCCCTCCGTGATGCTTAATCGTCTAATAATGTTGGCGATTTTACCGAAAGCTTCCCTGTCCAGCATTTTTTTTGATTTAGGTTTCATATACAACAAGTTTTTTCCTCTGTTCCATTGTAGCTGCTGGGTCCAAAAGGGCATTATTAACAACCAATTCCATCACCTTTTCAAGTTCTTTTGTGGGTGCGACTTTAGTTATAAGACCCCAAAACAAAGCTTTTTGTGTTCCGATAGGTTCTCCAGTTAGAACCATATCTAGTGCTGCGCCAGCTGGAATCGCTCGTGGTAGTGTTTGTGTCCCCCCCGCACTAGGTATATAGGCGAGTGTTACTTCCGGTAGTGCGAATTGCGATTTTTCTTCTGCAACCCTTACATCACAAAAGAGCGGTAATTCTAAGCCTGCTCCGTAACAGAAACCGTGTAA
>CAWVTC010000074.1:0-8481 GCA_963933025.1 uncultured Dehalococcoidia bacterium
CGAACTTAGGACCGTAAGGCCCACCAAAAAAAACCTCACAAATTGTGAGGTTTTTTTGTGTCATTGCGTTTATTATCAATATTAGGAAATAACAATTTTGGCACACAAGAAATCAATCAGAGGAAGTCTAAATGAGGGGAAACGACTCGTTTTCTTAATCTTAGGAATTGGTTTTGTTGCTATAGGAATCTTAGGTTTACTCCTACCTTTGCTGCCAGGAACAATTTTCTTAATCCTTGCAGCAGCCTGTTTTGCTCGAAGCTCACCAAGAGCATACAACTGGCTAACAACAAATAAATTCTTCGGAACTGAACTACATGCCTTCCTTGAAAAACGCCAAATGAAAACAAAGGCAAAAATTCAAGCAATTACAATTTTAGGAATAGGCATAACAGCTTCAATCATTTTTTCTGACATACCCTTATGGGGAGGGATGCTTGTTTTGACTATTGGATTAGGTGTTACCTCCTACCTAATTGGCCTCAAGCCACAACCTAAACAATCGACCAATCATTCGTACTAAAAACATCTTCGCTTAAAGAGGTACGCTCACCGCGAGAAAGTCGCGGACTGGCAGCTGCACCAATCATTGCTGCATTATCAGTACAAAGACTAGGGGGAGGAATCCTCACTGGGACAGTAATCCTGCTTTTCAATTCTTCACGAAGTCTTTGATTTGAAGCAACGCCTCCTGCAACAAGAACTTCCTTTGCTTGTAGTTCAGTAGCGAACTTTTCAACCTTACCAGCTAAAACATCTACTACTGATTCTTGAAATTCCCAAGCAATTTCTTCTGGACTCCACGAGTCTTTTCGAATGCTATGTAGAACTGCAGTCTTAAGTCCACTAAAAGAAAAATTTGCAGTTCCAGGCAACCAAGAGCGTGGAAGTTTTAATGAAGAAACTGCACCTTTTAACGCCTCTTTAGCCACAGCAGGTCCCCCAGGGAAAGGCAACCCTAAAAGTCGACCAACTTTATCAAATGCCTCACCAGCAGCATCATCAAGAGTTCCGCCTAAGCGCTCATATCTGCCTTCCTCTTCCATAAAGACAAGATCTGTATGTCCACCAGAAACAACAAGAGCCAAAGCAGGGAAACTGGGTGGTGTTTCTTCTACCAACCAATTTGCACGGACATGACCTTCTAAATGATTAACTCCTAAAAAAGGCAACTTTTTGGATAAAGCTATAGCCTTTCCGGTGTTATAACCAACAAGCAAGGCGCCAGTAAGTCCAGGGCCACGGGTAGCGGCAATTGCTTCAAGATCGTCAAGCGAACAATTAGCTTCTTCTAAAGCCTCCTGAATTACAGGAATAATTGCGCGTAAATGTTCACGACTAGCAACCTCGGGAACAATGCCACCATACTGTGCATGCAATTCAATTTGACTGGCAACAATAGAGGAATGAATTATCCTGCCATTCTCAATAACTGCTGCAGCAGTCTCATCACAAGAAGACTCAATCGCTAGAATTAACATCAGCTCCAATTCTAGAGCATTTCGAATTTAGAAATCTTAAATAGGTTTGATTTCTTGAAATTAAATATGACCCATATTGCATATCAAAGGCTATGATGTTCTGAAAATAACAATCTGACGAGAGAATGATAGTGAAAGATTCTGAATTACCGCCAATGTTTCGAGAGGATTTTGAAATCCTCTATACAGAAAAACAATTGGAACCAACTATAGAACGCTTACGTTCTGCGATAGAAGAGGATCTTGCAAAGGGAGTAGGTACCCCTCAACAAAGTTTAGTTGCTGCCTGGCGGCGTATAGCTGAGTTAAGATTTCCTCGTAAAGCTGTTCCTTCGAACGTCCTTGCAGAAGTTGAAGACCTACTTGGATTATGGGAAAAGAGTAGGAACGGTGGACCTGAAGGCTATGCTTATTCACTATCTGAAGAACAAATAGTGAACGAACAGAACCGGCTCAAAAAAATGCTCCGGTGGACACAAAAAGCTGCTGAAGAAGCACCCGAACAACCTCTAGTCGAAACCGAATAGAGGAAATTTAAAATACGTGAGATTTTAAAACATATGGAACGGAATAAGTGAATAAACAAACGCTAAATTCTAGGAATAAGTGGGAGGAGCGCTATAAAGATTCAGATTATCGGCCAAATATGCAACCCGTTCCCTTTCTCGTCGAAATGATCCAAGGGCTGCCACCAGGACAAGCAATTTGTCTAGCCGCGGGGACAGGAAGAAATGCTATTTTTCTTGCACAGAATGGCTATCAAGTAACTGCCATAGATATTTCTCAGGCTGCATTAAATTGGTGTGATCAGATATCTGCCAAACTTGGTGTAGAAGTTAAAACTTTGGAAGCAGATTTGCTAGCTTTCGATCTCGGTAATAAAGTATGGGATCTCGCCACCAATCTATACTTTTATGAACCATCTATCTTTCGAGGACTCAAGAAAGCTATTAAACCAGGGGGGCATATTCTCTTTCAAACATACGGAAAATCTCAAAAAAAATTTGGGTGGGGACCAAGTAATGATGCCTATCTTGTACATCCACAAGATCTAAAAGACGAATTTAAAGATTGGAAATTGATTTACTTTGAGGAAACAGAATATACCAACGAACAAAATAAAAACGAATCCGTAATTCAGATGCTTGCCCAAAAACCTAAGGAGTAAAAGTAGTTAATCGAGCTGAATACAATCCGACCGGATATGACAAAGAAAATGATCGCGCACAAATAACGGCATCAGCAAGCGAATTCATATCTTTTTCTAGCCTACCAAAGCAATAATCTACAATAATCGTCAAAGAAACACTGGAAGCATACGAACTACTACAAAAATCCTCAGATTGACATTCTGCACGAACAAAAAGATCACCATAAAAAAACTTTGGAGAGTCCCAAGGTAACTTTTGATTAGATTGATCAGAAAAATCATCATCTTGCAATTGAACTTTAGGGGGTTGCGCCACACGATCATTTTCATCATATGGAGAAAGACAGGAGCTAAAAACTACATATAAGCTGACTAATCCTACTATCCACCACATATACACCTACACGAGACGTCGCCACAATCCAACCAATAGGACTGTTACAAAAGCAGCTCCTATGGCAACTGGAATAACAAAATGCCAGGGCCAATCCATAAAAATAGCTTATATCAAGTAGGGTAAACCGAGAAAAAGATCTTATCATTGCTGCGCGATACAGCGATTGGTATTGGGTTATTAAATTATCTCTTTAAAATAAAACCCTTAACGCTACTTAGACTCAATTAAATATTCCGTATACTTTGTATCCGCATATCCTAATGCTGCAAGAAATACTTCTTCACTATGATCTGGACCGCCAAATTCTCCTAACCAAGTATAGCTAGACCAGAGAATAAAATTATCCCGAAGCACAATTAACTCAAGAGAGGCTACGTATTCAAAAGCTTCCACACCGTCTATGCGTGTCCAGCCAAAGAAGTTTTCGAAACCATATACTTCATCCTCATAAATCTCTTCAACTCCTTGCGTAATAACTCTAGGGCTAACCGGGTCATCCCAAGATCCTTGTGATGCACATTTTTCCCAAAGATAAACAATGCGATCGAACTCATTTCTAGCTTCTGATTCTTTTTCAAAACTGATTAGAGACTGGAGAAAAAATGGACCTATATCTTTCTTTTCATAGGCAACTGCTTTTAATTCACCACCCATAATCAATCGTGGACGTACATATTCCCCATCACATGGACCATCATATCCGTCGTCCACAGGGTTATGTTTCGACCAATCTCCAGGCAAATCGCTAGCCCTAACAAGTACCGAAGGTGCATTTATACTAGAGCCACCACACGAAAAGAAGGCTACAGACCCGATTAATACAAAAAAACAAAAGCTAGCTTTCCACATATATTACCTGGTGGAGTATTGTCTTAGATTCAGCTCCCACCGGCAACTTGTAAAAGCGAACCAGTAGTGTAACTAGAGGCAGATGAAGCAAAGTACAATGCAGCACCAACAATTTCATGAGGATCCCCTGCACGTCCAAGTGGTATTGATTCTTCGGCTCGCTTCTCAAAACTCTCCATATCCCAGGCTTTTGCAATGTCCGTTAGAAATGGGCCAGGAACTATTCCATTGACTCGCACATTTGGACCATACGCATGAGCAAAACCAATCGTAATTGCATTTAATCCTGCCTTAGCAGCAGCATAAGGAAGTGCATTTTTTCCTGGACGCACCGATGCCATGCTTGAAACCATAATCACAGACCCACCATCACCTTCAGCCATTCTCGAGCCAACTAATGCAGTAAGCCGAAATGGCCCCTTCAAGTTAACATCTAAGACCTTGTCGTATAACGACTCACTTACTGAAGCTAAATTGTCATACAACGGTGACATACCTGCATTATTTACTAGGATATCCACCTTCCCGAAATGGTCATACGCGGCATCCGCAAGTTGCTCTACTTGATCCCAATCACCAACATGACATGCAATCGGCAAGGCTTTTTGCCCTGTCTCATTTCTTACTTCTTCTGCTAACTGTTCGCATGAATCAAGTTTACGACTCGCAATCACAACATCAGCACCAGCGCGAGCAAAGGCTAAGACTATCTCACGACCAAGACCACGACTACCACCAGTCACTAATGCTGTCTTTCCACTCAGATCAAACAAACTGTCTCCATTAGGCATAAGCTCCCCCATGCAATACTAGCGGTTAATTATTCAGGCAGGTCAAGTATCCAATTAAGGTAGTACACAGTAACCTAATCATGTGAAACTAATAACACTTTTCTTATTTGGTCTACTGCTCATGATGGTAAGTACAGCTTCCTGCACAACTGCAAACACCAGTGAACAAACCAAAAACCCAAACAACACTGTTTCAGAGAAAAAAGAGATCGACTCAAACCTGGTTCTAAAAGATCTTTGGAGTATTGAGGCCCTTCAAGGACAATTCATGCAGGATCACCAGACGCCTCGATTAATTCTGCTCTTCTCCCCAAACTGAGGTGTTTGCAGAAATGGTGCCCGTGCGGTACAAACTATCCTCACAAAAAATCCTGATATAGATGTAGCTGTATATACGATATGGTTCCGCGGTTATAGAGGTGGTTCACGAGAAGCATGGCCAAAGGAATTGCTTACCGATAAGCGAGTTACACATTACTGGGATGAACAGGACATCGTTGGTACCTGGTTTGCAAAACAAGGGGAAAACATTGGATTAGCAGCCCGTGATGGCATCTTTTTGTGGGATGCATTTTTACTTTTTTCTAGAGATTCAATCTGGGAAGAATACCCTAATGATTTGCAAACAGGATCCTCTCCAGTGATGTCTTCAATTAAGCTACTCCAGGAATCTCTTTTGAGTATGTATCAATAGCAGATACAAAATTACCCAAAAGGTTAAAAAACATTGAGATGCAGAAAAAACCATTTAACGTCATCCTATGCCATCCTGAAATACCTCATAACACAGGAAATATTATTCGCCTATGTGCGAATACGGGGGCGAATCTCCATTTAATAGAGCCAATAGGTTTTCAATTAGACGATCCAAATTTAAGAAGAGCCTCCCTTGATTACTCTGACCTAACAAATGTTTTCGTACATAACACAATGCAAGATTGTTTCGATAGCTTGTCCATAAAGCAACCCTATGTAGTGACCCCACGAACAAACCGTATTTACACACAGGTTTCTTTTTCTCCGGGTGATGCAATTATGTTTGGACCTGAAAGTGTTGGTTTCAAGGAGGATTTTTTAAATACTTTCAATGATGATCTACTTATCTCTATCCCTATGACACCTTCAAATCGCAGCCTCAATTTAGCCAATGCAGTTTCCATAGTCTTGTACGAAGCCTGGAGACAATGTGACTTTTCCACTAAATAAATAGCTTTTCAAAAGGGTTTGCATTGAGAATGCAGCAAACAAAGAGTCAGCTCACCTTAATACCATGGTGTAGCCTTTGTTGAACCTTTCAGTAGTAACATGTTTACTGGCTAACTTTTGGGGCAACATATGGAATCTGAATATGGTTTGGCAGCAGCGGTAATCTTAGGTTTTCTGCTTGGCCTCAAACACGCCACAGATGCAGATCACGTTGTTGCTGTAGCAACTATTGTAAATGACTCGAAAAACATTCTAAGAGGACTGTGGATTGGTGCTTCTTGGGGCATTGGGCACACTACGCCACTTTTAATTATTGGAGTACTTATTCTTCTCTTCAAAGAAGTCCTACTCGACCAATATGATCGAATTTCGCATGTTTTTGAATTTGGAGTTGGAATAATGCTCGTTTTATTAGGGATTCAAGTCTATTGGAATCTTCGAAAAAGCCGGCTGCATGCACACGAACATGAACATGATGAAGGGCTCCACGTCCACATCCATGGCACTCACGAACCCACTGAAGATCCTCATAGGAAAGTGGATCACGGCTTTCTTAGATTCGGTAAGCCAGTATTTCGACTTAAGTCTTTTACGATCGGCATGGTGCACGGACTTGCTGGTAGTGCTGCCGTAATGCTAGCCCTCCTTCCAACCATTTCTTCATTTTGGGTTGGAGTTTTATACCTCATCTTATTCGGCATCGGAACCGTTCTATCAATGTCACTCATCACGTTATTACTTGGGATTCCATTTGCACTTACGGGGTCGAGCAAAAAACTCTATGCGGGAGTTTCTGGTATAGCTGGGGCATTGAGTATTATATTCGGACTTGCTTTAATGTCTGATATTGCATACGGAACAACAATAATTCCCTTTTAATATATGAATTATTGAAAGTCGTGCGTAAAACAGGGAATTTATGCCTAAAAACTACTGAATTCCTGCAAATATCCTGCAAATGTTTTGAAAACTACCCTATTTTGAGGTTTTAGAACGTTTCTTAGCTGAACAATTCTGAGTGCAGTACTCTCGCTGGTGCTTCCGCACTTCGTGTGCTTTCGTATATATTGCGAACCCCGCAGAGTAGAGTTAAAACGGTTACGGTGAAAGAAGAGCGTATCTACCGGTTAATCTCCCCCCTGTATTTCTTAATAATTAACAATTCTTTGGGATTGTTTGCCTGTTTTGTACTAGGCCTGATTTCTTGGCTCTTGGCAGAATTTGAGAAATCCATCTTCGATCGAGTTGTAATTGATGCACTTGTAATAGCAATTGTTCTGGGAGTAGTGGTAAAAAACGTATGCCCACTACCTCTAGGGATTGCTACTGGGAGCAAGTTTGCCTCAAAACAAATTCTTGAAGCATCAGTGTTACTTTTGGGGGCGGGTGTGGCTTTACAGGACATCAGTGCATCCGGTCTCCCGCTCTTTTTACTCATTGTGTTTGCCGTATTCGGAGGGCTACTTTTTGCTTGGCTTTTGGGGCATAAAATACTGCGTTTAAGTTCGCGTTTAGCAGTCCTTGTTGGAGTCGGTAACTCTATCTGTGGGAACTCTGCTATCGCAGCCGTTGCACCAGTTATTAAAGCTACTCCCAATGAGGTAGCCGCAGCGATTGGGATTAGCGCTATTTTGGGGGTTGGACAAATACTAATCTTACCAATTTTTGTTCCTGCACTAAGTTTGAGTAACGTTCAGTATGGAATTCTGGCTGGGCTTTCTGTTTATGCGGTACCACAGGTTATTGCAGCATCATTTGCAGTTTCTACGGTGTCAGGAGAGATGGGAACATTGGTAAAATTGGTTCGGGTGCTATTCCTTGGTCCAATGATTGTAATCCTGGGATTTTTTCACCAAGAATCAAAAGATTCAGAAGCTCTCTCATCAAAAATTAAGACCTATATACCATGGTTCGTGGCTGGTTTCGTAATTCTCGCAGTTCTGAGATCTGTTGATGTTATACCTGAATCAGTAGGTATCCAGGTGCAGAAGGTGAGTAAATTGCTTTTCATTTTAGCAATGGCGGGTTTGGGGCTTGGCGTAGATATCAAGGCAGTGCGCACTGTAGGTGTACGTGTTGCCGTAACAATTCTTGGAACTATGTGTTTTATGATTATCGTTTCGTTAATAGGTAGTTACGTGCTGGAACTCCGATAATATAGAGTTTGCGAAACAATTTTCATGTATGGCAGGGCAGGTTGGGGTATTTGGTAAGAACGCCAACTGCAAATAGTCCCCAACTGGCAAAGTTCAAAGCTTTTTTAACATTCATAATTATGCATGTCCTATAAGAGGGGGATGGTAACTGCAGTTAACCCTGGCTTGGGAAACTCACAGCAAGTATGTTCTGACGCATACCCCCATCCCCGTTATCAGAGTGAACTATGAAAGCGCTATAAACCGTAGCACCTACTTAAAAGTTTTAAAGCTTAACCGGTTTGGGGTATTTGGTAACCAGTCTCCATTTGTCTGATTACCACATGGTTAATAGTCAGTCTTTTAAGTTAATTAAGGGACTTCGATTTAAAGTACAGGAATATTGCCAACAGGTAACCAGCAGAACCAAATGCGACTGTTTCAAACGCTAAGGTTTCCTCGTTACCGAAAA
>CAWVTC010000075.1:0-8418 GCA_963933025.1 uncultured Dehalococcoidia bacterium
CTTTTATTTCCGCATCACGAAAATGAAATTGCCCAAGCAGAAAGTTTGTCCGGTAAAACCCCTTTTTGTAATTGGTGGATGCATAATGGGATGCTTCAACTTAATGGAGTAAAAATGAGCAAATCTCTGGGAAATCTTGTGCTTGTTCGTAATCTTCTCAAAACTATTGAACCTGACCATTTACGTTTATATCTGATAAGCACGCATTACCGTGAAGATGCGAATTACCAAGAAGGACAAATTGCAGCAATGCGTGACCTCTATCAAAAGTTGAAGGATGCATGCGCCGAAGCAAACGATTTGCCAGCCTCCATGATTGTTCGAGAAGAATTTGAAATAGCTATGCAGGATGATTTAGATACCCCTCGTGCTCTTATGACTTTATCTAGAACAGCTGATCGAATACTGAGTGGTAATCATGAACCCGGAGAATCCGAGGCTCTCCGAGAATCGCTGGGGATTTTAGGTTTTGCGTTTGCAAAAGCACGTGGACCTGCAAATAACGATTTTTCCCCGTAATAAATTTGTAGTCTAGTTAATATCTGCTCCTAAATCTTCTTGCCTATGAAGACTTAATCCGAGTTCCAATTCTTCGATCACAGTTTCTGCTAACTCAACCGTAGTATCGCGGGGAAGATGTCCTAGCCATGCATCATGAGCTACTTTTTGAACCTCGCCTATACCATGTACTACTTCTGCGGCCGCAACCTCTTGTGTAACAGCAAGCTGGCGTTGGACTAAACGTTCTCTCAATATATGTTTAATAAGATCTCTTGCTCGTTTCTTAACTTCAGAAAGGTCCAGCTTAGGAGCTCTACGACTAAACAAATATTCACGTCTTTCTAAGATAAGATCGCTATCTACAGAATCTTCACTAGACAAGATAGGCTCACTAAGCCAATTACGAAAGACTTCACGATCTATAGAATTTGTGAATAAATCTAGTGGTAAATTTTCCATCTCGTCTCTTAAGCCTGCATTTTGCAGCATGGTTGACAGCAGCACTTCATGAGCTGTCAATATGACTTCCCTTGCTATAGATTTTTTAGCTCCAGGTGATTTTGAACGGCCTTTTACTGCACTGTTAACATATTCTTCATGTAAACCCAATCGACGAGCAATATCCTGAATATGACGACCCCGTATCACTGGATCTCGTATTGCACCGAGAATAGGTTTAATTCGATCTATCAACCTACTTGCTTCTTGTGGAGTACTAAGTGGTTCATTATCAATTATTCGATTGACCATAAAATTAATAAATGGACTTGCATTTTCAAGCGATTTTTTCCAAGCATTAGTATTTTCACGTACAAGTAAATCTGGATCTTGGCCATCTGGTAGCAGCGCAACATATAGATCTAGGCCTGAATTTCCTGTAAAATTTTCTACACTACGTACTGCATTACGCATATCTTTTTCTGTTGACATGTTTAAAACCAACTGTCCTGCTCTCTCAATTGCATTTTGACCTGCTATATCAGGATCCAGTGCAAGAATAACCTTATTCACAGAGCGACTTAAGACACGTGAATGCATCTCAGTCAAAGAAGTCCCCATCGTGGCAACAACATTCATGAATCCTGCCTGCCAAGCGCTAATAACATCAAAATACCCTTCTACTAAAATAATTACGCCACTCTCTTTAGCTGGCTTAGCTGCATCATTCAAGCCATAAAGGAGGTTGCCTTTATCAAAAAGTTTTGTTTGTGGGGAATTTAAATATTTTGGCTCACCTTCTCCTAGAATTCTTCCTCCCAAACCAACTAGAACTTCTCGATTATCTAATATTGGAAAAATAATACGTCCACGAAAACGATCGTAGGGTGGGGAACCTCGATCAGACTCAGCTAAAACACCAACAGCAAGACCTTCCTCATCTGTAAACCCATTATCTTTTAAGAGCTTTCTTATTGCTCCCCATTCATCTGATGCCCAACCCAATTGGAAATGTTCAATTGTTTTATTCGAAACCCCGCGATTCTCTGTTAAATATTGTCTTGCAATTTCACCACTCGGAGCTTTGAGGTTTTGTTTGTAGAACTCTACGACTACTGCCAAACATGCTTTTAAACGGTCTTTTTCTTTAAGGTTCTCAGGAGTACTTGAGACTAATTGTACTCCAGCCTCCCGTGCCAAAGCTTCAAGTGCATCACGAAAATCTATATTTTCTTTTTTTTGTAAAAATGAGAAGACATCGCCGCCTTCTCCACATGACCCAAAACAACGCCAAGTTGCACTATCTTCGAATACATAAAAGGAAGGCGTTTTTTCGGTATGAAATGGACAAAGACCACGATGATTACGTCCGGATTTTTGTAATTTTACCGTACGACCTACTAAATCTGTTAATGAAATACGCTGTTTAACTTCTGCAACCGAGTCCACACCTATATCTTAACGATCAGTTGAAAAAGTTGTCATCAATTTTCATCGTTTTCGGACTGATTAGTTGAATTGGGATTTGCAAGAGTTACGTGTGCCAAAACAGTATCTTCAATTTTAAGAACAATCTCAATTGATTCACCTTCATCTTGTGGAATAGTCAAAGCTGTTAACACTTTACTTTGGTTTGTATTTAAAGCTAAACTCAGTGTTTTTATAAGACGCTCAGCCCCCACGCTGATCTCAATCACTGCAGAATTAGTTGCAACAGGTCCCCCATCGTTGCGAACAGTCACACTCATAGTTCTACCATCAGAAGCAATCGTTGGCACTAAAGTAAGTTCTGGTCCATCCACTGGCGCAAACACAAGAAAATTGGTTGTATTGTTGTCCTCATTCGCTTCTTCAATATCATTGGTCGGATCAATAGTGATCTCGACGAGCTGCTGATCTGGAAGAATTTCGTCTAGGGTAAACGATACTTTTGTAGTACCATTCGCATCCAGCCAAACGCTAAATGCTCGTTGTATAGAATTAATCAACGGATTGTAGATTGCAACAATCAACGGCCCCCCGAACTTCGTTGTCGAAATGTTGCTAATTGTAACTGTAAGCGTAGTTCGATTAGTTGTAATTACTGCATTCGAAGCAAAAAAGTCAGGGAGTCCACGCTCTTCAGCAGGGGAAGGACTTGGCGTCGGTGTAGAAGTTTGGGTACCTTCATTATCAGGATCATTCAAGTCCTTATTGTCATTATCGATCACAGGTAATAGTGATAACAATCCACTTACTGCAAAGGCAAAACGTTGTGCCCACAACCCTTCTTCTCGTTCAATTTGAAGCCACTCGACATTCAGATCTTTTCCTATTACAGTCACCACTTCGCCAGGCTCTAAAACACCTACACTTTCGTATTGTAAGCCCGGCCCCAAACGTACAGTTACTGCTGTAACCACTTCTGCTTTAAGGCTAGCATGGGGTTGTATTTCCTCAACGGCTACAAAAAGATTAAAGGATTTGGAATCAACAACAGTGCCAGTTGTTGTTAATGCCCTTATAAATAATTCATGTTCACCCGCAAAAGGAATACGTGCATATAGTAAAACATCATAGTTATACTTCCCGGTTGGTAAGCGGGCTAACATCTGATCAACACGACGTCCATCTGTGTATAGCTCAAAGCTCTCTATAGCTTGATTTGAAGATACTAAAACTCTTATAGCAACATCTTCGTTCAAAGGAACTGTTGCGCCATCGACTGGTGATTTAATCTGAAAATCAGTCTGTACTACAATTTGCATTGGGGCATCATTATTATTCATATCAAGAAATCTGATTAGTAAAAATGAAAGTAAACCGATAAATAAAAGAGCTAAAACTACAAATAAGTAAAAGATTGGTTGGCGACGTTCATCGATCTCTTCTGAAGCATCATATTTCGTTGTTGGGGTAATACGATCAGATGATGTTCGTCGATCAAGCAGTGGTTGAGAAACTTGTGGAGACCGAGAACTTGGATCAGCACCAATCACAAAGTTGCTTTCTGTAGGAGATACAATAGGTTCTTCCCCACCTATTATTGGATCTGATTTTTCTAAAGGATTTTTTTGCTCAGAATCAACCATGTAACTCCACTATCGCTATAACAAGCCCTAGCGGCAATTATGCATCTCTACTTTGGGCGTATAGCAGCCTGTGCTGCAGCCAAACGTGCTATCAAAACACGATATGGTGAACAAGAAACATAATCTAAACCAAGATCATGACCGAATGCAATTGACTTAGGATCACCACCATGTTCCCCACAAATACCGAGTTTAATTGTAGGTTTTATGCGCCGACCACGTTCAACTGCAATTTCCATAAGCTGACCAACTCCTTGAACATCAAGAGTTACAAATGGATCTGCTGTTAGCACTTCTTTCCGTATATATTCGGGTAAAAATCGTCCGGCATCATCACGTGATATACCAAGTGTTGTCTGCGTTAAATCATTTGTACCGAATGAGAAAAAATCTGCATGTTCAGCAATTTGATCTGCAGCAACACATGCTCGAGGTAGCTCGATCATAGTGCCCACACTGTATGGTACTTGAACGCCTTTCTCTGCAATTACGTTTTCAGCTGTCTTAACTACAAGATTGCGAATTTGTTCTAATTCTTGGGGCATACCTACTAACGGAACCATTATTTCTGGACGCGCATCAATACCCTCTTTCACCAAGATACACGCTGCCTCCAGAATAGCTTGCGTTTGAACTTCATAGATTTCCGGGTAAGTTACAGCTAATCTCACACCTCTATGACCAAGCATGGGATTAAATTCGTGTAACTGCTCAATTCTTTGTATAACAATCTCTGTACTAACTTGTAAAGCTTGAGAAACTCTCTGAATTTCCTCTGTACCTTGAGGAAGGAATTCGTGTAATGGTGGATCTAATAAGCGAATTGTTACAGGAAGACCAGCCATGGCACGAAGAATACCTATGAAATCTTCTCGCTGAACTGGTAAAATTTCTCTTAATGCATCACGGCGGTCTAGTTCATTGCTAGCAAGGATCATTTTCCGAACTGCCAAAATTCGATCCTCACCAAAAAACATATGCTCAGTACGACACAAACCAATCCCTTCTGCTCCGAACTCGCGTGCAAGTACAGCATCTTCAGGAGTATCAGCATTAGCTCTAATGCCTAAGCGTCGTTCACGATCGGCCCACACCATCATCCGCTCAAATGTTTCTGGTAATACAGAGTCTACTAATGGCATTGCCCCGACCATTACTTCACCAGTGGAACCATCAATCGAAATTATGTCACCACGTTTTATTATCTGGGCCGAAGCATTATCGATTATTTTTATAGTACCGGCGCTGCTATCTATAGCTAGTGTTCCGCAACCAGCAATACAGGATTTCCCCCAACCACGAGCAACCACGGCAGCATGGGAGGTCATGCCACCACGAGCTGTCAAAATACCACGTGCTGCTAACATGCCCTGAATATCTTCTGGACTAGTTTCTACACGAACTAGAATTACTTCTTCGCCACGTTCAACCCATTCAGATGCCTCTTTTGCAGTGAAGACTACTTTTCCAACTGCTGCACCTGGAGAAGCAGGTAAGCCTTTCGCGATAACATCACGGGGCGCATCAGGATCAAAAATAGGATGCAGTAATTCGGAAATTTGTTCAGGGTCTTGTCTTAATAATGCCTCAGTTTTATCGATCATACCTTGCTCGACTAGATCGACAGCAACGTTAACCATTGCGGAGCCTGTACGTTTCCCATTCCTAGTTTGCAAAACCCATAGCTTATTTTGCTGAACAGTAAATTCTATATCCTGCATGTCCTTAAAGTGTGTCTCAAGCAATTCGCTTGCATCCAATAATTCATTAAAAACCTTAGGCTGTAATTCTTCTAAAGAAATCCCGTTATCATCTTCTTTACTAATAGGTTGAGGTGTTCTAACGCCGGCAACAATATCTTCACCTTGTGCATTGGTAAGAAATTCTCCAAAGATTGCGCGTTCTCCAGTTTTAGGATTACGTGTAAATGCCACTCCTGTTGCGCAATCGTTACCTAAATTTCCAAAAACCATAGCTTGAATGTTTACAGCCGTGCCCCAATCATTCGAGAATCCATTGAGTTCACGATAAATTACCGCACGATCACTATTCCATGAAGCGAATACGGCGCCAATTGCTGACCATAACTGCTCCCAAGGATCCGTTGGAAACACAACATCAAGTTTTTCGGATATTTGTAATTTAAACTCGGAAACTAATTCTTTTAAGGCTTCAACTGGTAGATCAGGATCATCAATAATATTCAAGGATGCTTTTTTTTGTTCTAACAATTCCTCAAATGGATCCTTTTCTAATCCTGCTATTTGCCGAATATTTAGGACTACATCTCCATACATTGCAATAAAACGACGATATGAATCGTAAGCGAAACGAGGATCATTTGAACGATTTGCTAAACCTTCCACCGTTACGTCGTTGAGACCTAAGTTAAGAACTGTGTCCATCATTCCAGGCATTGAAACGCGTGCACCAGACCGTACAGAAACTAAGAGAGGGTTGTCTGGATCTCCGAATTTTGTGCCTGTAATTAATTCAACATGTTTAAGTCCAGCCACCACCTGTTCTTTTAATATTTCTGGATAACTACCATCTAAGTCGTAAAAGGCAGTACATACATCTGTGGTAATAGTGAATCCTGGAGGTACAGGCAATCCTAAATTGCTCATCTCTGCTAGCCCTGCCCCTTTTCCTCCTAAAAGGTCACGCATATCTGTATTTCCCTCAGCACGACCATCTCCAAATTGATATACCAATTTTTCTGGAAAATCACCCTCTTTAACTGTTGTAACATTTGGCGATGCCATAACTTACTCCCTTATACAAAAAGTACGCACGAAACATTGTACTACTGGCGCTGATTCAGGCATCGTGAAATAAAGAATTTTTATTTTCTTACTAAGTTATGCAGAAAAGGAACCTATGCTTACTCCACCGTAACCGTTTTAGCTAGATTTCTGGGTTGGTCTATTTCACAACCCCGCTCATAAGCAACGTAATAAGCTAAGCATTGCATTGGAACTATTGCTACAAATGGTTCTAAAAGTTTTGTAGTTTCAGGCATGAAAATTGCCCCATCAACAATTCTTTCCAATTCATCATCACCTTCAGTTAATAGTGCAAACACTTTTCCATTCCTTGCAAGAATCTGCTGAATATTGCTACTAGTCTTAGTCCTTAAGGAATGTTTTCCTGCTATTGCAATTGTGGGAAAAGTTTCATCAATCAAAGCAATTGGCCCATGCTTCATTTCTCCCGCAGGGTATCCTTCAGCATGTATGTAAGATACTTCCTTCATTTTAAGGGCACCTTCCATAGCAATTGGAAGAGTGGTGCCACGTCCCAAAAAGAGCATATGGTTAAAATTAGCCAGTTGTTTAGATAAAACCTTCACTCCTTCTAGAGTCTGCAATTGTTTTTCTAACATCGCTGGCATTCCGAGAAGCTGAAGAATATGTATTTCAAGATCGGCTTTAGTTAGCCGATCTTGCTTTTGTGCTAACTTCAAAGAAAGAAGATACAAAGCAACTAGTGAAGTCGTAAAAGTTTTAGTTGAAGCAACTCCGCGTTCAATTCCTGCTCGAGTGTAAATAGTTCCGTCAGCAATATGGCTTGTCTGTGAGTTTACTGAGTTACTAATCGTGATTTGCAGCACTCCCTGGTCCTTCGCAATATTCATGGCTTCCAAAACATCAACGGTTTCACCTGATTGGCTAATTGAAACCAGAAGAGTTTTTGGAGGTAGTACTATTGGACGATTAAGAAACTCTGACGCATTTATCACATCAGTTGAAAGGCCTGATACTTCTTCTACATAAGATTGTCCAATTAGAGCTGCATGAAAGCTAGTACCCATACCTATAAAAACTACGTGTTTAATGTTTGCTAACAACGATTCTATAGGTTCTATTCCAGTGAGATTTAAACTGCACGGATCTACACTGACAAGGCTTTGAATAGTAGCTAATAAAGCTTCGGGTTGATCCATAATTTCTTTCATCATCAAATGTTTATATTGTCCACGATGAACACTTTCAACGTTTAATGCTAAAACGCTTGTTTCCAGTTCCACACTATCTCCGTCTAGCGTAAAAGCAGTAACCCCATCCTGATCCAATTGAACAATCTGACGGTTTGCTAGATAAGCAACTTTCTGCGTATGAGGTAACAACGCAACCACATCACTTGAAATCATTACCTCATCTTTCTGAAAACCAACAACTAATCCTCCTGCGTTACCTAATCGACTACCGATAATTACACCAGGTTCATAAGTACTCATTGCTACAAAAGATTGTGAACCTTCAAGAAGTCGAGCAGTATGAGTCACTGCATCAAGTAACGAAAAGCCACCTTCAAGGCATTCTTCAATAAGATGAGCAATTAACTCACTATCTGTTTCACTTGTGATAGGTCGGCCACGGCTCCGCAATTCGCCACGCAAAAGATT
>CAWVTC010000076.1:0-8366 GCA_963933025.1 uncultured Dehalococcoidia bacterium
CTAGTACGATTAAATTTTTTAAAATCCCGATAAGGCATTGCAGCCAAGTCGACATAATACCTTGCTATATTCCTAACCACCTCAGCCCCGACCCCAAGTTTTTTGTGTGGGTTTGATCCGTATACAGGGTTTAGGTTGCTATTGACCTGTTGCCGAAGTTTTGGAAGAACGCACCAGATGAGTGAGCCAACCAGCCAAGTTATTACGTAGAATGCCGAAGGAAAACGTCCTACAAGAGGAAAAGAAAGGCGGAAAAGCCATAGTTTTGCCATTAGTCTGAAGGCCACATTCGGCGAAACATGTACCACTGAGTGGGGTGAAGACGAATAAATTTCTCATGCTCAGTCATGATTGTTTGGGTGAGTCTTTGTACAGCATCTTCATTATTGTGATGAGTCTCTTCTTCTTGACTTGGAACGAAGGTTGAAAGCATTGAAATATCCAGGTCATTTGATCGAAGTTTTGGAAAAGCAACATTCATAACAGCAGCTCCTGTCCGTAATGCTAATCTTGCTGGACCAGCTGGGACTTCCAAGTCGCTACCAAAAAATTTTACCTGTACGCCTTCGCCATCTTGCATCGGCCTATCGAGCAAAATGGCGAGGAGTCTGTTGTTACGAAGGTCTCGAATTATTGAAGGGGCTGTACCTTCGATTTTAGTAACTTTAAGTCCTAACTTTTCCCGAGCACCAACAATCAACTTGTCTAAGTGTCTATCAGAAAATGTCTCGGCCAGGACGGTTATTGGGTATCCTTTTAATGCAGCACTACTTGCCCCTAAATCCCAATTTCCAAAATGCATAACAACGACTATTAGGCCTCGCCCCTGTTCAAGTGCTCGATCAATGGCTGCAAACTGCTCATTTTTTGCAAGTGCAGACTCTACTAAATGAGGTGGAATATTCGGTAATCGAGCAAAATCTACTATGTAACAGCAGTAATTTTCAAGAGATTGGCGTGCTATTTTACGTCGTTCAGATTCAGTAGCATTAGGAAGCACATGCTTATAATTTGCCAGCATGTTTTTTCGTCCACGGACCCAAACCACAAAAACAATTTTCCCAATGATTTTTGCGAGTTTATATACAAACTGAACCGGTAAGCGGTGTATTAAATTCGTTCCTATTAGCCACAGCCAACGTTGCATTTAGCCTTCGCTAATAAATTCTTCCACCATATCTCGGGCTTGATCATCATAGTATTGAACTGGTGGTGATTTCATGAAATAGGCACTAGGTGCTAATAAGGGACCCTTTAAACCACGATCAAGGCCAAGTTTTGCACAACGTATAGCATCTATAACAACTCCGGCACTATTTGGGCTGTCCCACACTTCTAGTTTTAGTTCAAGGTTTAGTGGCACATTTCCAAAAGTCGTTCCTTCCATGCGTATATGGCACCATTTTCTATCTTCAAGCCATGGAACATAATCACTTGGCCCAACATGTACGTCTGTAGCTGGAAGTTCGCGTTCCAATTGACTAGTAACTGCTGCTGTTTTGGATATTTTCTTTGATTCCAGCCGAGAGCGCTCGAGCATGTTCATAAAGTCGGTGTTACCACCAAAATTGAGTTGATATGTGCGATCGAGTTGTACCCCCCGATCCTCAAACAGTCTGGCTAACGCACGATGCACAATTGTTGCACCTACTTGACTTTTAATATCATCACCGATGATTGGTAAACCTTCTTCTTCAAATCTTTTTGGCCAGTAACCATTTGCATCACGCGCAATAAATACGGGGATACAATTTATGAAAGCACAACCAGCCTGAAGGGCTTGCTCAACGTACCATTTGGTCGCTTCTTCTGAACCGACAGGTAAATAATTGATTACTACGTCTACTTTATTGTCTCGCAAAAGACGAACAATATCTGCGGTTCCACCTGGTGCCTTTTCTATTACTTCACTTAGGTATTGGCCAAGGCCATCGTGCGCCATACCACGGGCAACTTCTACACCTGCATGGGGAACATCTGAGAACTGCTGTGTATTGTTTTGTCCTGAAAAGATGGCCTTTGAAAGGTCCTTGCCTACCTTCTCCTTGTCCACGTCAATGGCTACTGCAACATTAATATCTCTAATGTGATATCCACCAAGTACGGGATGCATTAGCCCTGGGACTTCTTCGCTAGCCTCTACACCTTTGTAGAATTCTATGCCCTGAACAAGAGAGGAGGCGCAGTTTCCCACACCGATAATAGCAACATTGATTGAACTCAAATCTGACCTGCCTAGGAGCTGTCACTCAAAGAACTTTTCAATTATGTACTTTCAGTGCGAACGGATCATACCACGTCGTTAGCTTCAAGCCCCAGTATTTATGCTACGTAAGTAATTTTTTTTGTAAAAGCTATTTTTTTACCCCCGGCAGGACTCGAACCTACAACCTACGGATTAGAAGTCCGTCGCTCTGTCCGGTTGAGCTACGGGGGCTAATATCTAGTATTTTTACCTCTCCAGAGGTTCAGATACTAAACTAGGTTTTAGATTAACTGATTTAGGTGTAGTGGTATGCGAGTTTCCCAGAATGTTAGGGCACTTCAGGTTCCCGATGATAGTCCAATGCATCCTGTATTTACGAACATTTTTTATATTGGAGGCGATCAGGCATTAACAATTGATTCTGGCGAGTCACTTGAACGATATAGGTGGATGTTAAAGGGTTATTTGGCGGCGATTGAAAAGACTGAAATCGCACTTTCTGCAATTACTCATCACCATGCAGATCACTCTGGTAATCTCAAGTGGATTCGGGAAATTTATAATTCAGAAATTTTAATCCCCCACAATTCTCGTTCATTGCTAAAGGGTAGATTGCCAGCTCGTGGTGTAACAAAGATTCATGATGGCCAAAATATCGAACTCGGTAAGGGGGTTAAGGTTACTGTGCTGCATACACCTGGTCATTCTGTAGACTCTACGTGTTTTTATCTTGAGTCCGACGGCGTTTTATTTACTGGAGATACAATTTTGGGCAGTACAACAACAACTGTCCAAAATTTGGCAGATTATCGTACAAGCCTCAATTACCTCGTAGATTTGCCAAATCTCAAAGTAATTTGTCCTGGTCATGGTCCTCTGATCGAAAACCCTCGGGAGCGTTTAAAAGACTATATAGCTCATCGTAATAAACGTGAGCAGCAAATAATAAAGGTGTTAAAGCAAAATGACCTAGTCACTTCTTGGGAAATTATGCTTGAAATATATCCTGAAATTGATAGTAGATTGCGGAGAGCAGCTGATAGCAATGTGCAGAGTCATCTCGAGCAATTAAAGAACGAAGGCTTAATTAAGGAAATGGCTGGCGTGCCAAAACGACACAGTACTAAAAAACAAAACAATGCAAAGGTTCAGGAACATGATCGAATTATTAGGCAGGCTGAACGTTTTAAAGTTTCTCGTATTAGAGCTCAAATTCGTTCCCAGGAGTCTCCGCCTAGTGATGTTTGGAAAGTTCCTCCGAAGTATATAATCTCTTGAAAACCTACAAGTGTTCTCTTTAAAGTTTTGATAGAGAGTGAGGTTTCTTCTTAAAAAATGTTAAAAATAGCAAACCTCCACAACTAAATCATTCCTTGCGTTAAACTTAAGGAAGTTAATATGAATCAGCAGACACATCTAGTACATCGTAAACTCGATATAGAAGTTCAAAAAGTCCCTAAACAGGATGCTAGTGATCGTATCCAAAATTGGGATGAGACATATCTTGGGTTTGATTTAAATGCGGCAAAAATTGAAGCACAACGTTG
The DNA here is from genome assembly GCA_963933025.1 of uncultured Dehalococcoidia bacterium. Lineage (GTDB taxonomy): Bacteria > Chloroflexota > Dehalococcoidia > Tepidiformales > Tepidiformaceae > JAKUNN01. The sequence goes on from CAWVTC010000076.1 coordinate 3,754, forward strand.
TATTCAGTGTCCTTCTGCTCCTTGCCAAGAAGCCTGCCCTGTTAGTAATGATATTCCGGGAGCCTTTGCGCTGATTGAAGAAGGAGACATTCTTGGTGCTGCGGATAAATTTCGTGAAACGTCCAATTTACCAGAAATGTGTGGGCGGCTTTGTCCTCAAGAAAGCCTTTGTGAAGGATCATGTGTTGTGGGTTTTGCGATACGTCCTGATGGTCACGCCGAGCCCGCAGTTACAATTGGTAAGCTAGAGTCTTTTTGTACTGATTTCCAGAGAAAAGAAATAGATGGATATCCACGACCTAAGTATTCTCCAGTATCGACAGAAAGAAGTATTGGCATTATTGGCGCGGGCCCTGCTGGCTTAGCAGTTGCAGAAATACTCTCTCTGCAAGGTCATTCATGTACGGTTTTTGAATTTTGGCCTGAGCCTGGCGGTGTTTTGGTTTATGGAATTCCCAATTTTAAGATGCGTAAGCAAATAGTGGATGAGTATATTAGCTATTTAGAAAGCTTAGGCATCATTTTTAAATGTGGGGTGTATGTAGGGAGAGATATTACAGTCGATGAAATGCTTGCTGATGAGTTTGATGCTGTTTTTCTAGGGACTGGCGCTGGGGTAGGTAATGAGCTGGGAATAGAAGGGGAAAATCTAACTGGTGTTCACCGAGCTACTGATTTTCTTGTACGTGGAAATTTAACGCCTGACCAACTACCTGAAGGTTTGCGTGATGTTCTTGAAAAACCCAAAAATGTTGCTGTTATTGGTGGAGGGGATACGTCTATGGACTGTGTACGTACAGCCATGCGCTTAGGTGCTGAAAATGTTACTTGTGTTTATCGTCGTACAGAAGCTGAGATGCTTGGTCGTGGAGAAGAACGAACTAATGCCCGTGAAGAGGGTGTGCAATTTGATATGTTAACTGCTCCATTACGAATAATTGGTGATGAGAATAACCATGTTACAGGTGTCGAGTGTCAACGCATGGAGCTTGGTGAGCCGGATGATTCTGGGAGGCGTAGGCCTGTTCCTATACCAGGGAGTGAATTTGTTATTGAAGCTGATACAGTCGCTATTGCTATTGGCTATGGTGCTGATCCTGTTGTTCCTAAAACTACGTCTGGGCTTAATGCCACCGGTAAGGATTTAATTGAAATAGATGGATCAGGTCGTACTTCTCGTAAAGGTGTGTTTGCTGGTGGTGATAATGTGAATGGAGCCGATCTTGTGGTTACCGCTCTTGCTGATGGAAGACGTGCGGCTGAAGCTATTAGTGAGTACTTACTAACCCTTGCTTAATCTTTGCAATGCCCTTCTAGTTTGTTGTAGTTATTTTACGTTTTAAGTCTGACTAAACACAGAATTTCTGGATAGACACTAAATCATAAGATCATTAGATCTATGTTTGATCACGCGAAAACGGTTAATAACATAACAAAGAGCTTAGAGTGTTATTATTAACCCTCTAAGCTCTTTGTGGCACTTTTACGAACTCCTGTCGTCGTCATTCTTGATGGGGGAGTTGCTTTGGGCTAGATCATGAGGAGACACGTATGCCCCTATCAATAAAAAATCTCAACCCATCAGAATTTGAATTTCAAATGTTCGTTTTGGATGAGTTGGCTGATGAGTTGAGTAAGCAGGGAGCAGACATCATAAAGCTCACGATCGGCGTACCTGAATTACCAATTCCCCCTAACGTGCTCGAACGCATGATTGACAAGCTAAGAGACCCGGACTTCGTTCGCCGTGTGTATCCAGAGGGACTTCCTGAATTGCGTGAAGCTATTGCCGAGTTTTACAACAGGCATTACGCGACGGATGTCTCGATCGAGAACGTTATCGTTAACACGGGTAGCTCGCCAATCTTTCGCAATCTTTTCCAACTTCTGGCCGGACCCGAATTCGAGATCATGATCCCACGCCCTTATTACGCCCTGTACTTGTATTGCGCGAAGTTGGCCGGTGCCAAGGTTAAGTTTTATGACATCGACATCGACTCAAAAAGGGTTGATATGGATTCATTCCGCCGCAATTTTTCCCCTGAACGCACCTCTCTGGTTGTGATCAACTCGCCAGGCAATCCTATCGGAAATATCGTAACCCCAGATGAGATGCGCAAGATCTATGAAATCGTTGATCATAATTCCTACGTGTTGAACGATGAAATCTATAACAACACGATGTTCTACAAGCAGTTTCACACTCCTTTGTCTTCACTGCCGGAGCATAAAGATATTACGATCGTAACCAACAGTTTTTCAAAGGGGTACCGGATGTACACAAAACGTGTTGGATTCGCGATCTTGCCCGAAGAACTACAAAGGAACTTACGAGTCATGCAGCAACATACCTTGTTATGTACAGACCCGTGCTATCAGGATGGCATGATCGCTGCGCTTGAGGACGTGGAGAGCCCGCAGGAACTCAATCTCGTGTTCCGATCACGAGCCGAATACACGACAAAACGCCTCAAGGACACGGGCTGTGAACCGATAGCCGCTGAAGGAGGGTTCTATGCCATGCTCCGTTGCAAGGATTGGAACGCTGCACATGGATTTGCATCATCGAAAGAATTGGCCCGAGATATTCTCAAAAAAGTTCACGTTGCAGTCGTTCCTGGAACTGACTTTGGGGTACCTGATGATCTGCGTCTCTCCTTCTGCAATGAACGTTACAATGAGGGCATTGATCGACTAAAAAAGTATTTCACTAAAGCAGTGATTCCCCCACGTACAACTGAAACTACAGAGGATGTGGGGCATGGCACTCTCAAAAGTGGTTAAGCAGTCTATCCGTAGTGATCTGTCTGATACTGGGAGCAAATCAAAAGGAGTTCGACGCGCAATTATCTTGGCAGCTGGTCGCGGCAGTCGTTTGCATACGCTAACAGGTGACGCCCCCAAGTGTCTGACTGAAATCGGTGGTGAACCGATACTTGAGCGGGCATTGCATGCGCTTGCCAACCTAGGCGTTACCGAGGCAGTGGTAGTCATTGGCTACATGGGAGCCATGGTGCGTAGTCGTATCGGCTCACATTTTGACGGAATTGATATTCTCTATGTTGAGGCCCCTGACTATGCAACGACCAATAACATCCGCTCGTTATGGGACGCACGCGATTATCTAGATCGGGATCTTGTACTGCTCGAAGCCGATGTCGTGTTTGATACTGCGGTTGTCGAGACGTTATTCGCACAAAGCGGCAGCAGCGTGGCTGTAGCCCCTTTTGAGCCTGCCTTGTCCGGAACTGTTGTACGACGTAATAGCACGGGTCAAGTTACATCGTTTATTCTTGGTGCTGAGCAGGGGCTACAGTTCGATACGAAAGATACATTCAAAACCGTCAACATCTACGTCCTGCGTGAGCAGCTATTACGCGAACAGTTTCTACCTCGGTTAGAAAACGCAATCGCTGCGGGCCGCGTGAATGAGTATTATGAGACCATTTTTCGTGACTGTGTCGCGGATCCGATGGCCGAAGTAGACATAGCCGCGGTCGATGTCTCCGCAAATCGTTGGTCAGAGATCGACGATGACCGTGACCTCGATGCTACCGAGTTCCTATTTCTTGACCGCGACGCGCAGTACGATCGTGTCCAGCAACTGCATGGTGCTTACTGGCGTTATGGGTTTGTCGACCACTCATACTTGTACAACATGCACTTCCCGCCACCAGAAATGCTCGAGGTTTTCCATTCGCATCTGCGTGAGATCGTGACGAATTATCCCGTCGCACAAAACGAAATTGCCAGGCTCGTAGCCAACTGGACGGGGGTTGATCCTGAACACCTCGCTGTGGCCAACGGCGCAGCCGAATTGATAAAGATATTGGGTAACCAGTTCGAACAGCGCGTTACGATCCCCACGCCTTCCTTCAACGAATATGAGGAGGTTATCGAAGCGGATGGACTCAATCGATTTGCGCTTGATGCAAACTCTTTCGAGTTGGATATCGAGGCGTTCGCAGAATCGGCCATAAATTGGCAGTCCGATACCGCAATCATCGTTACTCCGAACAATCCTACGGCGTTGTCTGTACCGCGAGATGACGTACTGAGACTTGCGCGGTTACTTGAATCTCATAACTGTCGGTTGATTGTTGATGAGTCGTTCATCGAATTTGCGCATGGAGGCATCAAAGCTAGTGTCGAAACAATGGTGGAGGAGCACAGGAATCTCGTAGTAATCAAGAGTATGAGTAAAGTTTTCGGCGTGGCCGGTATCAGGCTCGGTTACCTTCTGAGCGCTGATCGTGCGTTCATTAAAGCTGTCCGTGCAAGCTTGCCTATCTGGAATATCAATGGGTTGGCGGAAGAATTCTTACGCATCGTTGGACGCTATCGACGTGAGTTCTTTGCAAGCTGCGAGTTGACCCGAGAAACCTGTCAACAGCTCTCACGGGATCTCTCTGCCCTCCCGGGGATCGATGTGATCGAGCCCGATGCAAACTTTATCCTGTGCAAGCTCACCAACCCTGCAGTCAATGGACCAGAACTAGCGCGCCGCATGTACGTTGATCACAACATTCTTGTGAAGGATTGCGCGGCTAAAAGTATGCCCGATGCGGATCGTTATTTGCGGATAGCATCGCGTACACCGGTTGAAAACCAAC
>CAWVTC010000077.1:0-8134 GCA_963933025.1 uncultured Dehalococcoidia bacterium
CTCCTCAGGTTCCATGATACTGTTTTCGGTTTCTGTTATTGATTTTATGCCGATTGCACGAACTGCTAGACGGCCCAATCCATTTAAAGCCCATATAAAGGGACCAAAGACACGTGTAAAGACTGCTATCGGTGCTGCGACCCATAGTGCTGTCTCCTCTGATTTTTGTAGTGCAATTGTTTTTGGCGCAAGCTCTCCGAATACAATGTGTAATCCTGTGATTACAACAAATGCGATTATAACGGCGATCGTGTGTGAAGCAGCTTCTCCTAACCCTGTTCCGAGAGCATTATGAAGTGGTGCTTCTAACAATCCTGCAATAACTGGTTCCCCAATCCAACCAAGTGCGAGGCTAGACATCGTAATGCCGAGCTGTGTTGCGGCAATATATTTATCTAGTTGTTTTAGCGCGGTTAGGAGTAATCGAGCACGTGTATGACCATTCTCTGCAAGTTGTTCAATTCTAGTACGACGAACAGCCACATAAGAGAATTCTGTTGCTACAAATAAACCATTTGCGACAACTAGTACTATCACGGCAGCTATACCAAGATAGAGAGCGATATCCAATTTAGGACCCTCCAGCCCTTACATATTTTAGCGAATTAAAGCCTACAACTCAGTTTTAAATTTTACTTCGCTTAATTAGTTTATCTTTAAGGAGCTTTTGGAGGGAGAATCTGCGAAATGTTTTTCTGCTGCTTATCTTTAGCGATAGCGATACCATATGCTTATGTCTGAACTCCCTATTGCTTCGATAGTAACTTTGGGTTGTAAATTGAATCTGGCAGATAGTTCATCATTGTCAGATTCGCTGAAGCGATCTGGTTACCGTGTCATAAATACATTTAGTGAAGCTGATGCATATGTTATAAATACGTGTTCAGTTACGCATGTTGCAGCTAAAAAATCACGTCGTTTAATTCGTTCTGCTCGTCGTCTCTCTCCTGATGCGCTGGTAACCGTTACTGGCTGTTATCCGGCAACTGCTCATTCTGAAGTGCTGGACACTCTGGGTGCAGATTTTATTACAGGCACGGGTGAAGATGCGCATAGTGAGCTAATTTCGTTTCTTCGTGAAAATCGTCCCACAAGAAAAGTACCAGAGCCTCAGAAGAATGCGTTTCGACAAACTCGTTCATTCATTAAGGCGCAAGAAGGATGCAATGATGTTTGTGCCTTCTGCATTATCCCGCGCACTCGAGGTCGCGAACGTTCACGCTTGGAATTACGAGTTGCTGAGGATGTTGCTTATGCTGCTACAACCAATAATTCCAAAGAGGTTGTAATTACGGGTACTCAATTAGGTGCCTGGGGAAGGGATCTTGATCCACTTCGTTCCCCACATCAATTGATCGCGGCTATCCTTGAACACAGTGACATTCCGCGCATTCGTTTCTCCTCACTACAACCTCAAGATATTACTCCTGAGTTACTTGGCCTCTGGCATGATCCTCGCTTAATGCCGCATTTTCATCTCGCCTTGCAGGCAGGCACAGATGCAACTCTTAATCGTATGCGTCGACGTTATAATACGGACGACTTTCGGGATGCAGTAAAACGAATTAAGGCTGTTCTTCCGGAGGTTGCTATTACAACAGATGTTATTGCGGGTTTCCCTGGTGAAACTGATGCTGATTTCACAGAGACCTTAGAATTTTGTGAAGAAATGGGTTTTTCACGTATTCATGCCTTTCCTTACTCTCCTCGTGAAAAAACTGCTGCATATCAAATGACTGATCATGTGCCTCACTCAATCCGTAAGGATCGCATGCAAAGATTATTGGCGATGGGTCGAAAATTGAATGAGAGTTTTCGTGAAAACAGCCGAGGGCAGGTGCGGTCAGTTTTGTGGGAAGACCTCCACACAGTAGAGGGTAAATCTTTTTGGCGAGGCTTGAGTGATACGTATATCCCAATCTATATTTCTGTTGGTGACAGTAAGGTAAGCCTTCGAAATCGTATAACTCCAGTACTTTTGCAAGATTTGTTTAAAGACGGGCTCCTTGCAATGTCTTTGGACAACAAACTTATTAGTAAGGATGAACTAAAAAGGGAAAGAAGTTATATAGGTGACTAATCTTTTTGAACAGGCTATTGATCTAGTTGAGATCCCTGCTGCTTTGGAAGCTCTTCTTTTTGCAGCTGCAGAACCACAAACAATTCCTGTCCTTGCATCGGCTTTAAACGTTAAAGAAAAAGATATTCTTGCAGCTCTTAAAATATTAGAGACTGATTTAGAAGGAAGGGGCCTTCGGGTTCATAGTCATCGTGGATCTTATTCTTTGGCTAGTTCCCCTCGTTTTGCCTCGTGGATTACAAATTTACTTGCGAAGGAGGGTAGTCGTCCCCTTTCTCCAGCAGCACTGGAAGTCCTTTCTATTATTGCTTTTAAACAACCTTGTACTCGTGGACAGGTGGAGGTTATCCGTGGAGTAAATTCTGACAGTGTAATAGTTAGCCTTGAGCAACGTGCCCTTATTGAAGTTTGCGGTTCTGCTGAAACTCCTGGTAGACCGAATTTGTATCGGCCAACTCCGCGTTTCTTTGAGCAACTTGGTCTTCGTGGACCTCATGATTTGCCAGACCTCCCAATGTTGGCCGTTGAGTCAACAAGTGAGGATGCTGAAGATTTTTCTCTGTAAATCTTGCACTAATTTCCCATGAATCTGATGAAATGAATCAACGGTAGCAATTTAAACTGTTCCCTTCTAGGCTCTTCCCAAAATCATTTTTTAGCTGTAAGGCTTTAAGATGGATCTAACTTGAAGATAGGAGATCGTATGACTGCATTTACAGATCCAATTGCACATCATTTGGGGTGGGCTGTGTATGATGCTGATGCAACGGCAGCAAGATACAGTCAAATGCTTGGAGCAGAATTTAAATTGTTGCCAATCTATGAATTTAATGATTTGTACAACCGTCCTGCGAGCATCAAGGTTTACTATGGTGCAATGGCTGGAATGGCTTTTGAGATTATTCAGCCATTAACAGGAACGACGCCACATTCTGAGTTCCTTCGTGATCATGGTGAAGGAATCCAACACATTGGGTTTTGGGTTCCAGATGTTAAAAAAGCTACAGCGGATCTTGTTGCGAAAGGAGCTCGTGTTGAGTGGATGTACACACGAGACAGTGATGATATAGAAGGTGCGCAGGCGGCCGCACAGATTACAGTTGCGTCGAGTGTTAAAGAAATTGTTGATGCAACGAGTAATCATGGGCTTACGTACTTAGACATCAAAGAAGGTGGCACTCAAGTTGAATTCATAGGTCCGTATGTACACAACATACTTTTTTCTGAAGATGGTGCCTTAGAGGGTATGGAAGAGCTTATACAAACTTTTCCGCCAGATAATGTTTAAGGGAAATAAAAAGTGCCGAGGCTGGAAAAGTCGTAATAACCCAGCCCAAGCACATGTACTAGTGTATATAAATAGAGCATAAGGAGAAGTCAGGTGGCAAATGAAGAGGAAGAAAAGCTGTTACTTTCCGAGGAGATAGAGCTTTCTGTAGGAGAGTTATTTGAGGCTCGTCGGTATGTTAGTTTATTGAGTGATGCACAAAAGGAGCAGCTAAGAGAAGGGCTGTCAGAAAAACGATTTAATGAGCTGTTTGAAGATGAAAAAGCTGATTAGGTACCCAGAAAGGTTTAACTGGTTAAGGTAATTTGATGACGAAGGATTCAAAGGGACGTACTCAACCTGGTTATCGCCAGCACGTGTTTATATGTGGTCATGAACGAGCTGCTACTGCCGAGAGACCTTGTTGCTCTGCACGGGGTAGCTTGGATGTTCTTAGCAAGCTGAAGCGGGCAGCTGAAGCTGCAGATATGCCCGAAGTGCGAGTACAAAAATCCGGATGTTTGGATTTTTGTGAGAACGGAATTTCTTGTGTTGTGTACCCTCAAGGTACTTGGTACTCAATCAAAAATCCTGAACAAGATATCCCGGCGATTGTGAACTATTTAAAAACCGGTGAGGTTGCAGAGAATTGTCTCATGAATTTTCAGGATGAAGCTTAGGCGTAATAAATCGTTAATTACTCATATGGTTGTAAGAAGATGTAGCTTTTGTCATTTGTTACGACATGTTTCACTGCAATATGAATCCCCTTCTTCGTCATTGAGGGTGAGGGAGGGGACTTCGTGCTTGCATCTTTCGTGGTTTTGACAAGGTAGATATGTGATTTTTTGTGCGGTATCACGAGCTATTAGTAGCCAGCACCAGCTACTCAAGTTATCGATTGTTGTTGCCGATTCATTCAGTGTCTGATATTTGGTTGTTACTAAATATTTTGGGTCAGGTTCTCCTGTTTGCACAGCCTCCCCGATAATTTGCCATTCTTCATACCAGTCGAGGATACGTTTTTCTTGATACGTAGTGCTGTGTACATTGTCTGTGAAGAAATCACCATAATTATTAGTAAAATCCTCCACAATCTTTCTAAATGCCTGTGTTGTGTCGGAGACTGTTTGTAACAGTAAATAATCTTTCAGGCCTTTATGATTGTCTGCTTGGCCAGCAACCCAACGATGCATATCTGCATATGAAAGCTGGGGCTCTAGGTTTTTCCCGGGTGTATATCTTTTGGCCAGATTATCAATCCGGGATTGATAATCAATAATACCGTTTGCGCGAAAAAAGAAGCCATTAAGGGGTGTGTATACATATCGCAAGGTAGTCATTGCTATATTCTTAGGGATTCTTTACAGGAGGTCACTAATTAACTAACTTTCAAGTATGAGCTATGAGTTGAAACCACAAACAGAGGCTGGGGAAAAGTTTGTCGAAGCAGCTGAGGGTGTCATAACGAAGTTGCGCAGTCGTGCATCGATTTCAGATCAGAGCAATTCTATAGATGAAGATAATTTTTTCGATATGAGAATAGCAGGTGTGAGTACTGCTTTTCTCCCGCAAACCTGGGGCGGGCTTGAGCTGGTTTCGATTCATGATTGGATGGTAGGGATGTCGCGTTTGGGTCGTGGTGATGGTTCAGCAGCGATTGCGATGAATATGCATCTCGTGGTTTCACGGAATATGGTTGCGATTTGGAATGCGGCTTGCGCATCGGGCAATGACGAGATTTCTGCCCGCATGGAAAAACAATTTGCTCAGATAGTCTCTGGGGAAATGTATATGTGTGCCACCTCAACTGAACCTGGTACAGATAATTTGCATCCGTTCACTGAGGTGACTGAGGTTGATGGGGGTTGGCGTATCAACGGTAAGAAGATTTTCGTGACAGGATCGCCTGTTGCCTCCCATGTTGCAATGAATTTGCGAATGCGGGGTGATAAAAAGTCTATAGGAGTTGATGGTGGTGACAGTCTCGGTTCGATCGTATTACCTCTGGAAACTGAAGGTGTAAAACCCCAGGACGACTGGAAGGCTTTGGGTATGCGTGGTTCCGGCAGCCAGTCACTAGTTTTCGAAAATGTTTTTGTGCCTAAATCCATGGTGAGGCCTACGGGGCCATGGGGTCAGTGGAGTACAAATATTTTGATGAACCGGAATTTGGCAAATTTGCCTCTAGTAGCTGTATTTCTGGGAATTTCTGAGTATGCCCATGAATTGGCAATAGAAGCAGCATCGGGTAACCCACACGAAAAAGTGGGTAAGCCACCTAACAAAGAACGTCCTGGTATCCAGCATATGATCGGTGAAATGGAGATATCCCTGTCAACAATGCGGTCGATGGTTGGGCAGATGGGTCAAATCATGGATGAATTTTTGAAAGAATATCACGATCAGGAGATCCCACTGGAACGAGCACATGAACTGTTGAAAGACCATCAGAGCATGAAGTGGGTGGTAAATCGTAACGCAATCGAAATCGTTAATAGGGCGATGGATATTGTTGGGGGCAGTGGGTTTATGGATCGAAATCCACTCTCAAGGCTTTATCGTGACGTACGTGCCGGTCCACTTATGCAACCATATTCTCCTACGGAAGCGCGTGAATATATCGGTAAGGTAATGCTGGGTGTTTATCCGGTAGCATAAATAAGGCGATCTAATCCCAGCGAGATATCATCTTTACAATTCAGTAGCTCTTCCATACATTGCTAAAATGAAACAATTTCCCCATTTTCTTTTTATATTTTTATTCTCCTTAATTTTAGTTAGTGCATGTGGTGACGGTAATTCGCCAAGTGTAGAACCTACAGAGTCGAACCAAAAAGCTTCGGAAACAAAGGTAGCTGCAACAGAAGAGGAGACAGAAACAGAGGAGGCGACAGAAACAGAAGAGGTGACAGAAGCAGAAGAGGCAGAAGCCGGAATTGTAATTAATTGCTCGGTAGACCAGGGAGGGGAAGAAATTTCTTGTGAGGCCAGTGGGCATAGAGAAGGAACAAGATTGTCTTGGGCATCAAATGCAACGACTTCGACAGGTGGTGGTCAATATTGGAAATTTGGTCTTGAGTTAATGCCAGCAACAATTATTGTTGAAGTGGAGGCGTGTTTCAGATCGGAGTGTGAGCTTATAACTACTCAGTTCGATGGGCGGAATTTAGTACAAAAAGAACGGTCGATGCAGTCTGAGTATAGTCGAGGAGAGTGTGATCCTAACGGACCAGTAATTCTCGTGCATTCTCCAGTTGATGTGTCGACTATTTCCATGGTTGAACCCATGGGAGGGGTTTCTTATGACCATATCACGCCCATTGATCACATTTATCTCTTCCATGTTCCCGATAGTCTCTGGGAAATTTATGCGATGGCTGATGGTCATGTTGTTCATCTAGCCTGGAATGATTCGACGCAATATCGAATGATTGTTGAACATTCATGTTCTCTGTACTCGATATATATCCATATTCAGGAGTTACCTGAAGATTTAGAATCCGCAATGGGTCTTTCTTCTGCAGACAGAAGTAAAGATCTTCGTATATATCCACGAGTTGCTGTGAGTGCCGGAGATTTGTTGGGTTACGATGTCATTAATGGCAGAGGTAGCTTGGATATTTCTGTTGTTGATACACGCGTAGTGTTAGATGGGTTTGCAAACCTTGAAACGTATAAGGGTGAACATTGGAAAAAACATTGTGTAGATCCTTTTGATTATTGGCAGGGCTCATTCAAAGATGAAATTCTGAAGAAAACTCTCATTGTGAATGATGATCCACCTGGTGGAAAGATTGATCGCGATATCATTGGTCGTCTTGTCGGTAATTGGTTTCTAGAGGGCTCTGGCGGCTATAGCGGCGCTGTACGAACAGCTTCAGACCCTCATGGTTCAGGCGGGCATTTATATTTTGGGTACTCGAATATGGTGCCAAATACCAAGCTGATTTCCATGGGAGCGCTTGACCGTATGCATAGCCTCCATCTCACGGATGATGCGTTGGATCCTGCAGAAATAAGTGTTGAGACCGGAATAGTGAAATATGGTTTAAGAGCACTAGACAAGGGTGACCATGGTGATAAATCTGGTTATAAGGTTCTGGAAACAGGGGAATTGTGGGACGGAAAGACGTATCCCCAAGGTGGTGTATTAGAGGCTATATATCATCCAGGAGTAAATGGTGTTGTTGTCGTCCAAGTGTTAAATGACCAGCAGATTAAGGTTGAAGCTTTTCCGGATACTCGTAGTCTTGATGAAGTATCAGGGTTTACGGAAAATGCAAAAATATACGTGCGTTGAGATTTCATGAAAAGTTTAGTTCTTTACAACTTTGCATTAGTTACATAACTTTACATGTGAGGCAATATGAGTGCTCAGACAAGCAGTGATGGATTAATGCGGAATATCGTTAATAACGTGCCTGTATACGAGGCAGAGAATTTTGCGTTTTCCCTACCACCGAGTTTAAGCGACGCGCGTGTGGCAATTGTCACAACTGCTGGGTTGCGAGTTGGAGACAATGCACCCTGGACGCCGAATGATTCTGGTTTTGAAGTAATTCCAGGTGACAAACGCAATTTGGTGGTCACGCATTTCAGTCCAAATTTTGATCGAGCTGGTTTCCTTCTCGATCCGAACATCATTTACCCAGTCGATCGGTTGCAGGAACTTGCTGCTGAGGGGGTAATTGGCTCAGTTGCGAGTAATCATCTCTCGTTTATGGGTGTTCAATTGGATCGCGACATGTCTCAAATTCGTTTAGATAGTGGTCCGGCGGCTGCAA
>CAWVTC010000078.1:0-8081 GCA_963933025.1 uncultured Dehalococcoidia bacterium
AATATATGCAGTGATTGAACTAGAAGAGATGGTAACCGGGCTTGAATCGATTCTGGGAATCGAATAGTTCTAAGTATCTCTTATTCGCTCAAGAACAACATCGACTGCTTCTACGATATCTAACCTAGGATCAATTTGTTGAAAATTCATATCTTTCGAGAAAACAAGTTTGGATTCTGGAGAAATAAACACAGTGAGGCTGCAAGATCCATACCTTTCAAGTGCTTCAGAAAAAAGATCCTCAATTTCCATTACTCCCGAACCATCCTGTACCTGAACACTATGCTCTCTACGTAGCGCCCATAACTCATTAGCGATTGAGTGGACTGCAAATTCTTGACTTTTGAAGATCGTAGCAAGCAACACAGGGATGTTTTTCTCCGAAACCGCTAACGCAATCGCACGATGCAGTTCCCCTCCAGGACCAATCAAAACAATTGAATTATTTTTTTTCTCTGCCATTAATCAGAAGGTGTAAAGTTTCCCGACTCATCTCGTATCTCAGGTTCAGAAACTAATGCAAGGGGATCGCCGAACTTACCATCGCGCCAATTCAAAGCAGCTTTTAGTCCCTGTTCCTGAGAAATACTGTTAAATTTGCTCACACTCGGAGCAAGATGAGCACGCGCATCATTTTCTGCTGCAAATCGCTGTAATGTACGTGCACCCATAAGCTCTAATCCCATATTAATAATTCGTTTATTTGCAGCAAGCAATTCGGAATCTATCATTGCCATACGATTCACCAAAGTTTCTACCTCAGACTCCAACAAGTCTCCTGGTACAGCTTTCAAAACCAAACCTATTTTTGCTGCATCCTTTCCCGTAACCATATCCCCAGTCAGCATCAAACGCTTGGCCCACTGCGGACCAACATTGTATAACCACATATTATTTGGTAGAGCACCTTGAGCACGGGCTGGGGGAAATCCTATACGTGCATCTTCATCAGCAATAATGAGATCGCAAAGTAACGCAATATCTGTACCACCAGCTAAGCAATAGCCATGCACCTGGGCAATAACGGGTTTGTGCATATCAAAAAGAACCATGCGCAAGCGCTGACTTTGTTCCAATCTCCAGGAATCATCCTCAAAAGAACGCCCACTTCTTTCATGGCCAGAACTTTCCGTAGTTGCTCGCGTAGTTGGGGTAAGATCATATCCTGCACTGAATGCACGTCCTGCACCTCTCAATATCACAGCATGAACACGGTTATCGTTATCTGCTTCCCAAAGTGCCTCATTTAATTCATTCAACAATTCTCTTGAAAGAGCATTGAGCTTTTCGGGTCTATTTAAAGTGATTCGGGCACGCCCATCTTCTACTTCATACACTATCGTGTTATATGGCATTGTATAAACCTTTCAAGCACAAATATGCGCTACTCATCAACAATTTCAATTGCACCACTTGGACAAATCTCAGCAGCAGAATCAGCAACTTCAAATGTCTCATCATCTAACTCTTCGACAATAATCTCTGGCCAACCTTCAGAATCTGCCCGAAAAACAGATGGCTGAAGATAAAAACATTGCCCAGCCTTAAGACAAATAGCTCTATCAAGAACAACTTTACGCATAAGAAAACCCCTAATATCCTACTATGACTCGTAGGATATCTCTAGACAGCAAATTCTGCGAGTCATGCTACTAGATTTGAAAGTCTTTTGGTAAGACCAGTAACTTCAACTTCCACAACGTCACCGCTATTCAAAGGGCTAGTCGATCCAGGCGTCCCAGTAAAAATAATATCACCGGGACTCAGACTTACAACATCAGCAACGCGTTGAATAATTTCAGGAATTGAGACAATTAACTCGCTGGATGCACCATGCTGTACTTCCTCACCATTAACAAAAGTTTTTACTTCTAACCCATCAAACCTTAAGCCTGTCACTATAGATGGACCAAACACTCCAAATGTATCTGAGCCTTTCGCACGCCACCATTGTCCATCACCATTTTGCCATTCTCGAGCACTAACATCGTTTCCAGCAGTGAATCCAAAAATTGCTTCCTCTGCCTCATCCAATGTTGGGTGACTAAGAGGCTTTCCAATCACCACAACAATCTCCCCTTCGGGGTCAACACGACCAGCATCCTTAGGAAGTACGATCAGGTCACCATCACCAGCAATACTAGAAAGAGGTTTATAAAAAAAGAGCGGAGGATCTGGTATAGGCCTCCCACCTAAATGACTTCGGTAATTAAGGCCAACACAAATAATATTACTAGGCTGACAAGGCGGCAAAAGCTTCACAGAAGACATGGCAACACTCTCACCTGTTAGCTCGATCTTATCCCAAAAAGGATCATGCACAATAGAGATGGAACCTTTGTCATCTAATTGCCCTACGGCAATATCACCATTTAAGTTTTTGAATCGAACAAGCTGAGTCATCAAAAAAGCACCAAGTTATCTCTATGAACTACTTCCTCACCATACGTATATCCTAGAGATTCCACAATCTGGCTACTTTTAAGACCACTAATTCGCTCAACCTCAGAACTTGCATAATTGGTGATACCAGCCGCTATTTGTTGTTGTGCACCATCAGCTATCAAAATAGGCTCACCTCGTCCAAACTCACCAATAACGGATTTTATCCCAGCTGGCAGCAAGCTACTTCCTTTCTCACGCAACGCAGAGGCAGCACCAACATCTACCACTATTGATGCACTTGGAAGAGCATTCCCTAAAATCCACTGTTTCCTACTTTCAAGTCGTGAATCAGGCGCAGGGAAAAAAGTCCCTACAGGATGTCCACTAACCGCATTTCTTAACGCAGCTAAAGGACGACCATTGCAAATAATGGTGGGCACTCCACCTTGAACGGCAATACGCGCGGCATCAATTTTAGCCGCCATCCCGCCATTACCATCACCACCACCTATAACAGCTTCCAGATTTTCAAAGGAGCTAACTTCAGAAATAAGGGAAGCTTTTGAATTTTTTTTCGGATCACCATTAAAAAGCCCATCAACATCTGTAAGAATTGCTAACAAATCTGCATCAACAAGATGCGAGACTAACGATGCCAACATATCATTTTCACCAAAATCAACAGCCAACAACTTATCTAAAGCAACGGCATCATTCTCATTTATAATTGGAACAATGTCACAATCAAGTAAATTACGCAGTGTGGTACGTGCATTTAGATACCCTAGGCGATTAGCCAAATCTCGCCGTGTTAAAAGAACTTGAGCAGTCGCCCTATTATGTTGTTCAAACAAATCCTGCCAGGCCTTAAAAAGATGCCCTTGTCCTACACTAGCAAGAGCTTGCCTGCTAGGTTTTTGTTCACTACCGAGCCGATTTTGAAGGTAATGCTTTCCTGCGGCACGCGCACCACTTGTTACCACAATAACTTCTACATTTTGCTCCATTAAGCTCACAACCTGGTCAACAAAACCTGACATAGCCTCTAAATCTAAGCGTTCAGACTCAGACGTAAGTAGACTAGTTCCAAATTTTGCGACCACACGGTGATAAGTCATACACTTATGTTAGCGGGGAAATGTCGTTATGGCGCGTATTTACATACGGAATAGACCTTTTTTAACTCTGGCAGTGAAACAAGTGTGCGGTACTGTGGTAGTGAATGTGAACCAGCATAGAACCTGATCATGATAAATTTCTTGCGCCAACCTAACGGACTAGTAATTGCGTCGGCTATTGTTTCCTTCGGATTCCTAGGTTCCCGAATTTTAGGAGTGATCCGAACTTCAGCTATTGCTGACACATTTGGAATGAGTCCGGAATTAGATGCATATTGGGTAGCTTTTCGCATCCCTGATTTAATCTTTCAAGTATTAGCTGGGGCAACTTTAGGAAGTGCATTTATACCAGTCTTTACACGCCTAACACGACGTGAAAGCGATGAAAAGGCTTGGGATCTAGCTGGGAATATTGTAAGTACAGTACTCATTATCACAATCATTCTCTGCCTGTTAATGCTTCTTATTGCCCCTTGGATCGTACCTTTATTTTCACCAGGGCTAGGCGAGGACATTGGTAGAGAAAAAGAATTAACAGACAAAGCTATTTATCTGACACGAATTATGTTGTTGTCGCCCCTTTTGCTCGCGGTTAGCGGAATGATTACAGGTATTTTAAATGCTCGACAACAATTCTTTCTCCCGGCCTTAGCACCAATGTTTTACAACCTCGGAATTATTTTTGGTGCCCTAGTCCTTGCGAGGCACTGGGGAATTGAAGGACTCACTCTTGGGGTTCTTATCGGTTCAGCACTTCATTTAGTTATCCAGATACCAGGCATAATCCACACAAAAATATGGTCACGCTTCAAAATCAACTTTCGAGACAAAGCCGCAACAGAAGTGCGTCGACTAATGGCTCCACGAGTGATAGGACTAATTGCTGGACAATTAAATTTTGTCGTTACAACGACCTTTTTTGCGTCTAAAGTAGGGAGCTCCGCAATATCGAGCATGACCTATGCATGGTTGATCGCAGGTTTGCCTGTCGCGTTGTTCGGTATGGCACTTTCTACAGCTGCATTCCCACGGATGGCTGAACAAGCTGCAGAAAAAAATGCCGTGGAACTCTCAAAAACAATTTCTCGAGTCCTACGAACAATGATGTTTTTAACCATTCCGGCAGCTCTTGG
The DNA here is from genome assembly GCA_963933025.1 of uncultured Dehalococcoidia bacterium. GTDB lineage: Bacteria > Chloroflexota > Dehalococcoidia > Tepidiformales > Tepidiformaceae > JAKUNN01. The sequence goes on from CAWVTC010000078.1 coordinate 4,637, forward strand.
GCTAGCCTTCTTACGAGATCCAGCAACCGCAGTAATACTCGAACGCGGAGCATTTACAAGTGGTGATACAGCACTAACAGCGGCAGCCTTAGGCTTCCTTTGTATAGGAATAGTTCCTCAAGCCGGAATCGAAATTCATAGCAGAGCCTTCTATGTTTTTGGAAACACCAAAACACCGGTACTGTTAACAGTACTGGCACTCGGGATAAATATTCTCTTAAGCGCCTTACTTTGGGACAGAATGGGAATCAATGGGCTAGCACTATCATTAGCAATCTCCTCTTGGATAGAGTGGATCATTTTATATACGCTGTATGCCCGAAAAGAAGGATTACTTGAGGAAACACGAGATGATTTATTGAATCTCGCAAAATTTGCCATCTGTGGTTCGTTTATGGCGTTAGCCTTAGGAATTGTGCTCCCGTTCATAAAAGAAGGGAGCACTGCCATTACCTGGTTAAGCTTAATAATTGGTATCGCGGCAGGAGCAATCATATATCTAGGATTTGCACGAATATTTAAACTGAACGAAGAGCGAATAGTGCGGAAACAGTTGAAAGCATTTATCCAACGTTTCAGGTAAAAACTACGGTCTGTACCCATGGGAACGTGGTCCAAGTTGAGTTGATTCAAGAGCGTATGCCTGGGCAACCCACTTACAGAGAATAGAACGAGTATCACGTGGATCGATCATGTGTTCGATATTGAAAGCCTCTGCAGTCCTGAAAGGCGATCGCACTGCATCAAATTGTGCCAATAATTCAGCACGTAATGCATCAGGATCATCTGAAGCAGCTAAATCTCGCTTATACGCTGCCTCAATCCCACCCTCAACAGGTAAACTTCCCCAATCTGCACTTGGCCAGGCATATCGCAAATTCAATCGAGCAGAATTGCCATGTGAAGCACCAGCAACACCAAAAGCTCGACGTATAAAAATCGAAACTGCAGGAATATTAGCCTGATGAACTGCGGCAAGTGCACGAGCACCCTTTCGAATAGTTCCTGCACGCTCACCTGTTGTACCAATCACAAAACCGGGCTGATCAAAAAGATTAACTACCGGTAAATGAAACGTGTTACATAAATCAATATGACGACCTAACTTGTCACTCCCATCAGCCGTAAGGCCAGCACCATAAACAAATGGGTCATTTGCAAAAATACCGATGGGATGACCATTTAAACGAGCAAACCCACAAATAACAGAACGACCCCAACCCCCACCAATCTCAAAGAAAGAATCTTGATCAACAACTGTATTAATAATCTTTCGGGAATCGTATGGTTGCCTTCTCCGACGAGGTATGGCACTAAGCAACCACTCATCACGCCGATCAGGGTCATCTGTAGATTCAATACACGGAGGCTGTTCCCAAACATTTTGTGGCAAATATGACAAAAACTTCTTTATCTGCGCAAAAGCATCCTCTTCACTCTCAGCTAAATTATCTACAACACCATTGTGATAATGGATCTCTGCACCACCAAGCTCTTCTTTTGGAACATTTTCACCCATCCCTGCAGCAACAACCGGCGGACCAGCAACAAAAACCTGTGAGGAGTCCTTCACCATAATATTCCAGTGACACGTAACGGCACGAGCAGCACCAATACCTGCAACACTTCCCATTGCTCCGGAAACCACAGGAACCTCACTCAACATCCCGATTGTTGTATCCCAACCTGCCATCTCAGGGACATATGTATGCCCCTTCGTACCGATCGTGCGAACACTTCCTCCTCCTCCGGTTCCATCAACCAATCTTACAAGAGGGATACGCATCTCCCGTGCCATTTGTTCACCATAAATTTGTTTCCCAGCTATCGCGGCATCCGCAGCTCCACCACGTACAGTGAAATCATCTCCACCAATAACCACCTGCCGATCATTAACTCGCGCAAAACCCATAACGAAATTTGCAGGAAGAAAATCGGTTATTTTCCCATCATCATCATATTCAGCTTTCCCTGCCAACGCACCGGTTTCATCAAAGGAACCTTCATCGACTAACGCTTGGACCCGTTCCCGGATTGTTAATTTTCCTCCATCATGCTGCCTTTTAATATTCGATTCGCCACCCATCTTCTTCGCAAGATCAAGTCGGATCTGCAGTTCTTCTATTTCAGGCTCCCAGGTCATTTAACGTCTCCAAAATTGGTAAAATCGTTCTTTTTCACAAAACAAACTCTCTACTTAAACATGTCGTGTTTTATGATTTATGTCCACCTCATTTTGAAAAAAAAACGTGAACATTTTTAAAGATCGTTTGTTATTGTTAATTAATAAGATTAGAACCTGAGAAAGTAAGGACAATGGGAAAAGATAACGAAGAAAACTCTGTGGTTTCCGGAAACCTTGCTGAGTCTATTGCCCGTCGCAAAGCAAGGTTTAGTGACTCAGATAAAGAACGACTGGAAGAATCACTGCGCGAACAACTGAAGGATGCATTAACAGAAGAACAATTCAACGATTTGTTTGGAGATAAATAGTTGATGCCATCCAAAAAGGTGGCATCACTTTGGATTTGCGGCATGATGCAATACCAAAGTCGAGAAGCAGATGGATAATCGCCTGCAGGTGTAGAGCCATATCCAGCCCATATGGAAGTTACTGGCTTTTGCGCTCTTCCCATTCTTCAACAGACATATTCGTGCCATCCACGAACGTCGCATCACTTTGGATTTGCGGCATGATGTAATACCAGAGTCGAGAAGCAGGTGGATAACCGCCCGCAGGTGCAGAAACCGTATCCGCCCCATAAGGAAGATTCTGCCTTTTGATTTCCATTTGCGCAGCACGCATCAAAGCTCCGGTCTCCGTCTTTTGGTACAACCAGCTAACCCCTGACTGTGCGTTCGGAACATGATCGACAAGAGCAATGGCAGCTTCCTCATAGTAGGCACGAATATCCATAGCCACATCGATAGGATTTCCTAACAAACCAACTTCATTCCAGGGCACTCCGTCTGCAACAAGGTTAAATGCCTCCAGCATCGCAGGAATTTCATCAGGGCCACACGTTCGTCCAACCTGACTAACCCCTCGGCGGTCAAACGTACGGTCATAAGCTGACCTCAATCCACGAGCCTCATCAACGGCAGGAATAACATTTAGATCACTGCGCTCAGGCATAGGACATGCCAGCGGTTCCGAAGTTCCGTCCATAATCTTTTCCGGAAACGTTTCGAGAACCGGACCGACTTTCTCATTCAGCAAGTCAAAGGCAGAGAGCAAAATACGCCGTTGCAACTGGGGATCATTTGGACGACCTAAGGGTCTCCCGAGAGGAAACTCACAATGAAGTGCACGTGGCGGCTGTAACCGTTCGGTTTGTCCACGAATAGATGAGAGCACTATCGTTGATAGACCATTTGCTTCAAGGGCATGTGCCAGCGTACCGCTGGTGCGATTACAAATTGGTCAGACCGGGGTAAGCAAAAC
>CAWVTC010000079.1:0-7998 GCA_963933025.1 uncultured Dehalococcoidia bacterium
ATACCAAAACCAAATACTAGCAAAAGAAGAAATAGTGCGTGATACTTTCAATCGTATTGGGGAACTTCAAAACCCAAATATATATCCGATGGTTGCTGCCGTAAATCCTTGGGCATATCGGAATCATGTGCGTTTTTCCACTGGAAAATTATATGGTGATGCAGGGTTTGTGCCCCGTACTCGAAGAGGTCTGGTCAAAGTTAATGAATGTCCCGTTGCAGTACCTTGGATAAATGACCAAATTCCAGATTTACAGGGGAAAGTTGCTAATTTACATCAAGTGCAATTGCGACACAGTGATACCACTAATGAGTCCTTGATAAGCCCAGAAATTGAACAAATACAGACTGCTTCAGGGCAAAGTTTTTATCATGAGGAATTGGCTGGTTTTCATTTCCGTATTAGTCAATCCTCATTTTTTCAAGTAAATAGTATGCAAGCTGAAAATTTAGTTCAATTGGTTAGTGATGCCTTACCAAACGAAGCAGAATTGTTGGTTGATGCATATGCAGGGGTTGGGACGTTTGCAGTAATTTTCTCCTCTCGATTTCGTTTAGTAGTAGCAATCGAAGAATCTCATGGAGCAGTAAAGGATGCCGAATTCAATGTTCGGGAATTTCCGAATATTGGTATCCAGAAAGGAAAAGTTGAGGATGTATTACCTAATTTGGGAGAACGTGCAGATGCGTTAATTTTAGATCCTCCTCGTGTTGGCTGTGCTCCTGCTGTTTTAGATTCGATCATTTTGAATGCACCGAACTGCTTAGTTTACGTATCTTGTGATCCAGCAACGCTTGCACGGGATCTAGCAAAGCTAATGCAAAATGGATTTAGGCTGGATTATGTTACTCCAATCGATATGTTTCCCCAGACTGCCCACATCGAGTGTGTTGCAAAGCTCACATTTTCTGGAACTAAAACAAAAGATTCTGAGTATTTAAGTAGAATTACTTCTTAAACATTTGTACTTTATTTAAATAGCAAGGCAATATGGCAGCGCTAATTTTGCAGCTGTTGCAGCCCGTTCAAAATTTGGGAAAACTGCAATTTTTTGCTTGGCAAATTTTTGACGAATTTCTACAACAAAAGCTTCTTCATGTGCAGGATGCATAACTATGAAGAAGGGCTTTTGAGAGTTATTTCTATGTTCTACTAGTGTGTCTAGCATGGTATCTAATACTTCAGGTTTGTTGCGCCATTGTCTGGCTCCAAACATTGCCGATTGCTCCATAATTAGTGCATCAATTTTTGGATCTGCATCTAGAATCGTTAAAATCCGCTTGAGTGTTTCAGTGTTTCCTTGAATAGTTCCTGCCATATCTAGAGGATTCCGATAAGAACCTCCAACTATATTAAAAAATGATCCCAATTCCTCGTAGGATTGTTCACTAAGCGCAGGAACATCAAAACCAACTTTGCAGAATGCATCTGTGATTGAAACTGATTGCCCACCTGTCATCGCCATAAGGCCTAAGTTACGACCCATTGTGGGTTTGGAATTAAGTAAGAGTTTCACTACATCAACAGTTTCATCCAGACTGGTTGTTGAAATTGCACCACATTGCTTCATGATTCCTTCCCATATTGGTTCAGGTGAGGCCAGCGAAGCTGTATGTGATTTTGTTGCGAGAGCGCCTGCTTCGGTTTGCCCCCCTTTCCAAACAACTACAGGCTTGTGACGACAAGCTTCCTTTAGAGTACGGACGAAGCGAGCCCCATCTTTGACGCCTTCAACATACAGACCAATAATTTTAGTCTCGGGATCTTCTATTAGGTATTCAAGATAATCGCTAATGTCGAGTACAATTGCATTTCCAAAAGATGCACATTTAGAAAGATGCATCCCTTGAGAAGCCATTACCAAACTAAACATGATGCCATGAGTACCTGATTGTGATAAAAATGAGACCACTCCATCATCTGCGATTGGAACATCAGGATTGAATCGAATACCTGCCTTTGGTAGGTAAAGACCCATGCAGTTGGGTCCGATAACATTGAAGTTTGCAGTTTTTGCTGCTTCTGTTAGTTGTTTTTGTAGTGCGATTCCCAGCTCTTCATTTGTCTCAGCAAAACCAGAAGTAAAGAATGCTGCGCTAGCAGCTTTTACACTAATAAGATCATTAAGTACATAAGGAGAAATATGTCTTGGAACAGCTACGATTGCGTAGTCAATTGGCTCAGGGATATCTGCTAGCGAAGTGTAATTTTTGAAACCAAGCTCCTCAATACCTTTTATTTCTGACTCATCAATTTGAACAGAATATAAATTCCCTCCTTTTTCCCGAAATGGTTGGTTGTTTTTTAACCACATATAATTCGGACCCTTGTCCCCGATCACAACTGTAGTTTTTGGATTAAACATGCGTTCAAGTTTGTGGCCAGGAACACTCATGAGTTTGTCCTTTCATTTATCTGATCATTTAAAATAATGCGTCCATCTACTGCTATGGCTCCAGAGTTAGTCGCAATAACCGGATTGAGGTCAATTTCTTTAATTTCGGAATACTTAGTAACAAAAGTAGAGACACTTAATAGCATCTTATATAACGCATCGAGGTCACATGCTGTTTGCCCCCTAATACCATTAAGTACTGGGCGAGCCTTAATTTCATTAACCATTTCTACGGCATCTTTCTTTTCAAGGGGAGCAAGCCGAAAAGAAACATCGTTAAGGACCTCAACAAGTATTCCTCCTAGGCCAAACATTATCACTGGACCAAATTGCTCGTCTGTTGTCATCCCTATAATTACTTCAGTTCCAGTGGCTATCATCTTTTGCACAGAGACACCTTGGATCGATATTCCGGGATGGCTTTTCTCAACGGTATTTACAATGTTCCTGTAGGCATCTTGAACAGCAGCATTATTTTTAATATTTAATATGACACCACCGACGTCACTTTTGTGTGTTATTTCTGCAGCGACAATTTTTAAGACAACAGGATAGCCAATAGTTTCGGCTTGCATGACTGCATCTTCAGCAGATGTAACCAAAATTGTTTCTGTAGCTTCAATCCCTGCTTCTGTTAAAGCATTCTTGGATTCTATTTCTGTTAAAAGAGTGCGGTTTTCTGATCTAGCATGTTTTACAAGTTCCAGAAATGTCATTGTTCCTCCGAAAATATTTTAAGGCGCCGACCGGATTCGAACCGGTGATAAAGGTTTTGCAAACCTCTGCCTTACCGCTTGGCCACGGCGCCATGATGGTGCCCAGGGTGAGATTTGAACTCACACGCCCCAAAAGGGGCACTGGCCCCTCAAGCCAGCGTGTCTGCCGTTCCACCACCTGGGCCTAAACGGATAGTAGGCTGGGTTGCCGCATGCGGCAAGTTTTTAAAAGTGAGAATTTTTATGAAGATATCTTGGCAGGGGTGGCAGGATTCGAACCCGCGACACTCGGATTTGGAGGCCGATGCTCTACCAACTGAGCTACACCCCTACTCATACGATCCTACCTAAAAGATTTGTAATGTGGGAGTAATTTTGGTTTAGGTTATCGAATTGCTATAAACTTTTTGAATGGCTAGCAATATCAGACACCTTTTAGCATCCAAAGATCTGAAATCAGAAGAGGTTGATTTTTTGCTTAAATTTGCAATCGGGCTTAAGGATAAGCCTCGTAGAATATTAGAGGACCGTCAACTTGCACTTTTGTTTGAAAAGCCTTCATTACGGACACGTGTCTCATTTCAAGTTGCAATGAGACAGCTCGGAGGAGAAACAACTTATCTTGCCCCACAGGAAGTTGGACTTGGAGAGAGAGAGGCAATAAAAGATGTTGCTCGTGTATTAAGCCGTTATCTTGATATTGTTGCAGTCCGTACTTTTGCGCAGGAAATCATAGAAGAGTTTGCACGATTCTCCACTGTTCCCGTGATTAACGCGCTAACAAATGAGGAACATCCATGTCAAGCCTTAGCGGATCTACTGACTCTTTATGAACGATTTGGTGATCTGAAAAATTTCCCATTGGCTTTTGTAGGAGATGGAAATAATGTTGCTGCTAGCCTCATAGTAACAGCTGCTTCTCTAGGGTTAGATATTCGTTTAGCTACGCCAAAAGGATATCGCCCTTCTGAAGCTGTGCTTAAAGAGGCTAGTACACGGGCAAGCGAAAATGGTGGGAAGTTTACATTGACAGAAAGTCCCGAGGAAGCTGCTTCTGGGGTGCAGGCAATTTATACAGATACCTGGATTTCTATGGGACAGGAACGTGAGGCAGAACAGAGGCGTATTGATTTCGCAAATTATCAGCTAAATAAAAATCTTCTTGCAAGTGCAGATCCCTCAGTCTTAATTATGCATGATTTGCCAGCTCATCGTGGCGAAGAAATTACAGATGAGGTTTTTGAAAGTGAGAATTCAATAATTTTTGATCAGGCTGAAAATAGAACTTGGGCTCAGGCTGCAGTTGTCGCATTTTTATTGGATGTGATTTAGCTGGAATCCGGTAAACTTAATTTAATCTGATTGCGAATATAAAAAATGGATGATTTCGGAACTCTACGTGAGGTACTTGGACAATTCGGCTTCTCAGCAATAATCGATATAATGATTATTGCCATAGTTGTGTTTGCGATTTTCCGAGTATTGAGAGGTACACGTGCGGTAACGTTGATGCGTGGAGTACTGGTATTAGTTTTAATTTTATTCGTATTAAGTAGATTATTTGATTTACTTATAGTTTCATTTGTTCTTGAAAATGGCCTATTCGCATTAGTAATTGCAGCTGCTATTGTTTTCCAGAGTGAAATTAGAAGAGGGCTTGATCGTTTAGGACGTACAAGTTTGCGAGAGTTACTGTTTCGTCAGCCAACCAGTGTGTCAGCAGGAATAATAGCATCTGTTGCTAGTAAATTAGCTCGTTCCAGGCATGGTGCACTTATTGTAATTGTTAATGAAACTGGCTTACAAGATGTTATTGAAACAGGTGTTCGTTTGAATGCTCGATTAACGGTGGAGTTACTTGAATCTGTTTTCTATCCAAATTCTCCCCTACATGATATGGCTACACTAGTTCAGGGTAATCAAGTTATTGCAGCCTCTTGTGAATTGCCGCTGGCACAATCTAATAATTTAAATTATAGCCTTCGTAATTTAGGTACTCGACACAGGGCTGCTATTGGGATTACAGAACAGACTGATGCGGTTTCAATAGTTGTTTCTGAAGAAACTGGTTTAATTTCTCTTGCTAGAGGAGGACGTTTAGAGCGTGTAGCTGGTGAAGCAGCCTTGCGTGATAAGTTAAATGAACAACTCACAAACCCGATTCAAGAGATAGTTGGATCTTCAGAAACTTTTGTTTCGAATCCAACCCAGGAGTAATTGCAAGGTTGCAAAAATACAATGAAACTTTTTGAACCACAACCGAGTAGTTTGCGTGCTTTTTTAAAAAGTTTATTAATTACTACAACAAAAGGTGCAATTAAAAATTGGGCACTTATTATTTTTAGTTGTGCGATTGCATTTATAGCTTGGGTTGTTGTGCAGGATTATGAAAATCCACGAATACAGTCGTTAGTTCCTGCTGAAGGTGAACCGGCAATAATAGTATTGCCGGTTAATGTTCCTGATGGATTAATTGTTGAAGATCTACCAACAGTTCGTGTTTTAATTGAGGCACGTGAAGAAACGATTAAAGATTTACAAGCAGCTGATTTCACTGCGGAGGTAAATGCTGTGGCAGTTGCTCCTGGCCATTCTATAAGTTTATCAGTAGAAGTAAGGACTGAACTCAAAGGGGTTCGCATATTGAAAGTTGAGCCTGAGACAGTTGTAATTCCTGTATCTGAGGCAGGAATACGAGAGATGGGGATTTATGTGAGAACTATTGGGGAACTTCCAGCAGGTTATATTTTAATTGATGAAAAAGTGGAACCTGCAATTGTTATAGTTAGAGGTTTGCCTTTTTTGGTCGAAGGAATCGATCGCATCGAGGCGACTGTAAGTTTATCTGGACTTAGAGATACAACAATTTTTGATCGAGAGCTTGTTGCAGTTACTGCGACTGGAAATCGTGTTTCGGTTTCAATTGAACCTAGTAGGACACGTGTACAATTAGAAATTGCTGAAAGGATTATGCACAGGAGTTTGCCAATTACAGTTAATGTGACTGGTGAACCCAGAAAAGGTTTCGCCGTAGAAGGCATCACTTTTCTCCCTCCAACAGTTACGATTTCAGGAGAAAAAAACTCTTTGCTAGAACTTCAAAAACTTGAAGTTCCACCTGTAGATGTTACGGATGCAGAGGGGTCGATTACCGTAATTCGTAGTATAGATTTACCTAAACAGTTACGTTCTGAAATCGATACTGTGGTAGTTGTGGTAACAATTGTTCCGATTAATGGCTCTAGAACTTTGATTGTTGCACCAGAATTTATTGATTTACCTGAGGGTCTTCAATTGGCAAAAAAGTACTATGGTGTTGCATTGAAGGTTGAAGGATCAGCATCTTTCTTAAGTAATTTAGAGATTGATGACATTGTAGTGCGTGTTCATTTGCAGGGGGGTACTATCGGGATCTCTTCTTATCCATTGGAAATATTTGCTCCAAATCAATTAAAGGTTAGTGCTCCTGAACAGATATCTGTTTTGTTGGAGCTAGCAGATGCAGGTACTAATTAAAATGCAAGATACAATGGGAAACGGAATTTACAATTTGCCAAGCGTCGTGATAGTTGGTCGTCCTAATGTCGGTAAGTCATCACTATTTAATCGTATTATCGGTGAAAGACGGGCAATTACCGAAGATGAACCAGGCACCACGCGTGATCGATTGGAAATAGAAGTTGAATGGAAAGGAAAATTGTTTCGATTAGTTGATACTGGAGGTTTTCAAGTAGAAGAAGAAAATACATACTCTTCTTTGATCGGTGATCAGATTACCCAAGCAATAGATCGGGCAAAATTAGTTTTACTGTGTGTTGATGCGCGAGATGGATTAACTACCAGTGATTTTGATATAGCTCACAAGGTTCGAGTTGCTAATAGTCCAAATATCTTAGTAGCTACCAAGGCAGATACGATTGAAAGGGAAACTCAGACTATTGCAGAAATAACCTCTTTGGGTTTTGGAAACCCCCTTCCTGTGAGCGCTATACATGACCACAATATTGGTCTTTTAATGGATCGTGTTATCGAATTTTTGCCAGATAGCTTTGAGCAAAATGATGCGGAGTATACAAAAGTTGCAATTGTAGGAAGGCCAAATGTAGGAAAATCAACTTTAGTAAATGCAATTCTTGGACAGAAACGTGTAATTGTTAGTGATATTCCAGGTACAACACGTGATGCAATTGACACAGAGGTCGTAACTCCTGAGGGGTTATTTAAGTTAATTGATACAGCAGGGGTAAGACGGCCGGGTAAACGTGAATACGGTGTTGAGAAGCATTCTGTATTGCGAGTTATTCAAGCTCTTGATCGCTGTGATGTAGCGATTTTAGTTACAGATGCGAGTACGGGTATTTCGGCGCAGGATACCCATATAGCTGGCCTTATAAAAGATCGTTCAACAGGAGTTGTGCTCGCAGCCAACAAAATAGACCTCTGGGATTCAGTCGAAAGTGATCATGAGTCTTTTGACGAGCAGATTCGTTCAAGATTTCGATTCATGCCGTATGCCCTTATGGGCTATATTAGTGCAGAAAAAAGCCAGGGACTTTCGAAAATACTCGAACTTGCTCAAATGGCGCGAATAGCCCGAAGTCGTAGAATTCCTACTGGGCAACTAAATTCTACCTTAGGGAAAGCTTTTCGAGATCATTCACCACCGGTTATGCATAGTAGACGGTTAAAATTGCGATATGCAACTCAAGTTCAGGTTGATCCACCGGTGATTGTATTATTTGTGAATGATCCTAATCTCGTACATTTTTCATATCATCGATATCTGGAACGTAGCCTACGCGAAGCATACGACTTTGAGGGGACATCAATTAAATTGCTTTTCAAACACTCTACCGAAGATAGGCATAGCAAGTGATAATTGTAGAG
>CAWVTC010000080.1:0-7939 GCA_963933025.1 uncultured Dehalococcoidia bacterium
TGGGTCAGTTAAAAGAAGAACTCGATAAAATTATTTCAGAGAAAATTAGATAGTATTTTGGTGGAGACGCGGGAGAATTGAACTCCCGGTCCAGAGAGGTTCGACTCCAAATTATCCTACAGGCATACTCGTCAATTTAATCTTATCGAACACCCGGCGACGAGCCCGGGGAGGAACGACCAGTCGAAAAATCTTAAGTGAGCAGTATCGGCGTCAGCTCACAGCATCTCGACATAAATGACGCCCCAACCGTGCCCCATCGAGAAGAGGACGTTCGGCGGGACGCTCACAGCTTAAGCTGCGAGAGAGAGTTGGCGATTTTCGGCGCTTACTCATGTGATCGCTAAATACACGAGGGTGGCGATCAACCCAGGCCTGCTACTTGGCTACCTAGCCTCCTGTCGACTCCTTTCGTCCCCAAACATATATTAAGTTTAACAGAGCCAATCAAAAAAATTGTTATCACTATGATTAAGAACTAAATGGAGTGCCGTAAGGCTCGAGCGATCTGTCTATTTTGTTCGCGTTCTTGGATCTTTCTTCGTTTGTCGTAATTTTTCAATCCTCGTGCAATGCCTAATTCAATCTTTGCCCGTCCACGTCTAATATTTAAGGACAAGGGTACTAAAGTTAGCCTGCGCTCGTCTAATGCTTCACGAATCTCTTTAATTTCTTTTTTGTGGAGTAATAGCTTGCGTTCACGGCGGACATCATATGTTACATACCCAGCATTTTCATAAGGGGCTATATATGTATCTACCAACCAAGCTTCATTACTACGAATTCTGGCATAGGATCCCTGTAAATCAATTTTGTGCTGCCGAATTGATTTTATTTCTGAACCAAATAGAACAAGTCCTGCTTCGTAACGTTTTAAAATTTCATAATCACGAAAAGCACGACGATGCCTAACGATCGTACCAGTCATCGCTAAGCCTTCACTCGAACCTGTTTTTTTTCCCTTGTGAACCATTCCTATATCTTCTCATACAAGGGGCAAGGAAAGCAGTAAAAACTAATTTAGTGGAGTTAAAATACCGTTACTACTTTCATAGTATTTGCCATCCACTTCAACTAAACCACCTTCAATCACAATACTTGTAGGATCGATAATTTGAAATGGAATTTCTATGAGTTGACCATCCACGACAAGAAATACTTGTGTTTCAGTGAGAACAAGGTCTCCTTCGTTAAGCGCAACGATTGATCCTACTTTGGTTACTTCACTGGAAATCTCTACAATTGGTATGCCACGCAAAAAATCAATGGCTGCTAATAACTGAACATCTCCGTATTCTTCATAAATTCCTACAGTGAGGGGAACTTCAATATCTGGGAATACACCAACCCCCTCAATTTCGTTTTCCGAGGCTCTTAACCATCTCCCCACACTTAAATAAAGAGCACCACAACCATTTGGGTTATCACAGGCTGTTAATTTACGAGTCTGATTGATGGTTCCTTTGCCATACGAACGAGTACCAATAATTATTGCACGACGATTATCAACAAGCGCTGATGAAAAGACTTCAGCACCACTTGCACTTAATCCGTCTTGCACAATTACAATAGGGATATCAGTATATTTCCCACCTGGTATAGCTGAATAGATTTGATCACTTTGTCCAGCACGTCGTTCGATTAGAATAGTGCCTTCATTCAAAAACTGGTCAGTTACTTCTAGTGTCGACGTTACATAACCACCTGGATTAGAGCGTATATCAACAATTAAACCGATATATTCTTTTTGCAATTCTAGATTATCAAGTAGTGCAGAAATTTCGTTGAGTGTTGTCGTAGTGAATTGCTGAATATGAATATAAGCAATATCACTTACATCCTTTTGCTCTCTATCTACAAGCTTAGCTCCTGAACTATTTTTAAAAATTTCATATAATGGGACAGGGGAAACACTTGGAACCTGTATGCCTCCTCTTATAACAGAAATTTCTTCTTGCCGAGGAGTAGTTCCATCAGTATGCACTATAGTTAAAATTACTTCTGTACCACTTTCACCCCTAATTTTGCTTACCGCTTTTGCAATAGACCAACCCTCTGTAGAAACCCCATCAACTTCAATAATTAAGTCCCCAGGTCTTATACCTGCCTGTTCTGCTGGCGAATCACGAAAAGGTATTCCTATTTGAATAACACCATTCTCATTTCCCCCGACGGTAGCACCAATACCTTCATAAAATCCTATATCTAGATTCCCTAATTCGACCTCTTCTTGTGTTACATAACTAGTATGGCGATCGTTTAGCGCAGCTAGTATTCCTTCTATTGCCGCATCTCTAAGTAATTTTTCATCAATAAACGCTGAATCGACGAAATCAGAAGATATAATATTAATTATTTCAGCCAGTAGATCGGCACTCAATGTATTTAAACTATCTTTAGCAGGATCTTGTTCCTCTACATCCTTCGTTTTGCCAAGCTCGCTAGTACTATTACTTTTATCTTGTAACTCAATGTCTTGCTTCTCAATTGTTTGTTCACTTGTGAGCAAACCTAAGCCAAAAGAAATTAGGATTAGAGCAACTACCCCTAGAGATGAAGCTGCTATACGTGTTCGTCGATGTGCAAACAAATGTATTAGGCTAGAACCAGTTAAAGTAGGCTTCAAAGGTTATCCCCGTATTAAGTAGCGCTTAACCATTAGCATAGCAAGCAAATCTCCCAGCAGCGATTCGTTTAAATGGTGAGAACCTCTCTGGAGTCCAAGTAAATATTCCATCCTTGGGAGTACCGAAGAAAGCTGGTGCTGGTCCTTCTGTAGATAGACGTCCGCTCACTAAAAGATTATCACTATCGGGTGACCAAATATCGTGTGCGAGACCATACTGATCAAAAAAAGCAAACATAGTCTGCATCTCAGTGGAAGGCGTTAGTGGTTCAGTCGCTCCAAGAAGTCCCCCTTTTCGATCAAAGGCATTAATTACATAACGTAAAGAACCAGCAGAAGCTGGTCTGATAACCCCAAGTTTTTCCCCATCCGGAGACCAAAAAAAGCTTGAAATTGGTCCATCTATCCATTTTTCGGCATCTGAGTTTTTGTTAGCTAGATCTAATTTCCAGATACTATCAAACACACCTGTGTCAGGGTCACGTGTTCGGGCAAAGTTAAGCTCCTCTGTACTAGGACGAAAACTAAAAGCAACGCCACCCTCAACTTCGCATAACGTTTCAATTTTAGGATTTTCTTTAGCCCATACCCGGATTGAAACACTTTCTGCATGTGCATCGACTGGTTCTGCAAAGACTAAATCACCTTGTCTATTCCACGCTGCCACACGAAAACCTCTTGCATCAGCAGAAATAGGAATTGATGCCCTCCCATCTTTGAATTCTAAGATGGATAAGTTAATACCTGAATGTATTGCAAGCTTTTTTCCATCTAGGGACCAGGAAATAAATAATGGCGCACCACTTAAAACAGGATCACCGATTATCAATCCATCTGTTTCTGTAATATAAAGCGTTAGACCTGCTTTTCCTGGGGCAATAATTGCCAATAATTCTCCAGTAGGACTAGGTAAACAGAAATGGGGTACTTCGGGTGCTATCACTGCTTGTACGCCATTAGATGTTTGAAACAAATTTCGGATATAGGTACCAGAACTATTAAACATTTCAATAGCACTACTCTCTGCGGTGCTATCCACTTGTGAGACTACTAAGCCTTTGCCTTCTGGCATCCAGATTGGCCAATATGCCTTTTCTGCAAGCAATATTTCGTTATCGGTATTAGCCTCTTCTAAAATTACAACTTCGTAAGAAGGTTTTACTAAAGCAATTTGAGACATGAATGTTCCTTAGATGTAAGAGGTTATACCGTTCTAAACTTGAATGATATTAACTTCGCACTATTACTGTTATGTAAAAAAGTGTATTTTATAGCTTATTACTCAACATAATAAATTATTCCTGCTCAAATCTCATTGCTGTAACGTCCTCAAGCTGCCATTCACGAGGGGCTTATCTCTGTACCAGAGCGCACAAAATAGGCTTCACTATGCTGTGCTTCAATAGGTTCCTGTCCTTCTAATAGGGATCTAGCTTTTTCTAACATTATTTTACGGAATTCAATTATTGCTTGATCTGTTGTTCCTATCGGAATAGATGCCCCATTGATGACCCTGGGCCAGTCTGTGTTAGAACTTTGTTATCATGCTCGCTTAACATGCCAATTATTCCTCTGGATATCTCCAAGGAGTAGTTGGCTGCTCCCTGTTTTCATCTAAAGCCCAAAATGGTAAAGCCAAACCATCGGAAACTTTGTTAAAAACCATACGTACTCGACTTCCAATTCCAACATTTTTTATAAGTGTAGGAGAAGCCAATGAGCCTTTCTCATCTACAAGATTACCGGCTACTCTAAGAGCTTCATATTCCGTTGGCTCACCTTTTTGAGTGTCGAGATCAACAACTAAAATCATATAAGGAACTTTTTCGCCGAACCCTTTTTGTACAGCATGATGCACTTCACCATATGAATGGACCTCACCTTGACCTTCTACTACTATCCACTCAAAAGTACGATTCGAACACCAAGGACAAGCGGTACCAGGCGGATAACGAATAAACCCACAATCCAAACATTTTTGCAAGCGAAATTCACCATCAGAACAATATCCAAAATATGTCAAATTTTCGGTATCCATATCGGATATGGATAAAGACATACCTAAATAATCCCCGATCACCATAGAGATCTCCTATCCCTTTCTCATTACCAATGAAGAACCAGTACCTGGCATTGCCCAGCCTAGGTTCATTGAGATATTCACATCCTTCACTTGTCTACAAGACTGTTCGGCATAGTTGTAAGTATGCATACGTTGCTCAGTACTACTCCCTGAATTAATCGGGCAATAGTCATCAACATTTTCTCGAAGTTGGCGAACGTTTTCAATAATCATATTCATCCCATGTGTATAACCTTCACAAAGATGCCCCCCACTGGTGTTATTAGGTCGCTTACCTCCAAGTCTCATAATGCCACTAGCAACGTAATCACCACCTTCACCTTTGTCACAAAAACCATAATCTTCAAGCTGCAACATCGTGGTGAATGTAAATGCATCATAGGCACCGGTAATGTCTACATCATCTGGTGTAATTCCTGCATTAGGCCAAATGATTTCCTTAATGTAGTGCCCTGCAACGGTTGAAATAGGACCATGCTGAAAATGCATATCACTGCGTGGTTTACAGACACGACCAGCTACAGCTAATATGCGTGCTGGTTTTTGTCGGAGATCATATGCCCTAGTAGCACGAGTAACAATCAGAGCTGTAGCATTATCAGTTTCGACACAGCAATCTAATAAATGGAGAGGTTTGCAAATCATTCTACTGCTCAAAACATCGTCTACTGTGACAGGGGTTTTATAGTATGCCTTTGGGTTACGTGAAGCATGTTCACTATGAATAACTTTTACCATTGCGACCTGTGCCGGAGTGGTTCCATAGTCATACATATGACGCATAAAACTGGGACTAAAATTTTGACCCGCACTAAACCAACCATAAGGTACGTTATGTAAAGCATCTCCTTGAACTGGCTGACTAGCTCTTGCGCCTGTTCCTCCGATGCGAACTTGTGAGTATCCATTCATCGATCTGAAGATCACAACTGTATTGCACATGCCTGCTTCAATTGCACCCATGGCCAAACCGACAAGCGCCTCACTACTTGATCCTCCGCCCATAACGTCCATGTAAAAATTTAGCCGGATACCTAAATCACCTGCAATAAGTGGTGAAGCCGTCGAATCATTACCTGAGTAGGACATCATTCCATCAATCTCACTGGAATTAAGCCCTGCATCATCCATAGCATTCTTAATTGCCCAAGTAGCTAATGCGCGAGTTGTCATTCCTGAACCACGCGTATAACTAGTTTCACCTACCCCAACAATTGCATACTTATCTCTCAAATATGCTGGGGGAGTCGTATCTATATCAGTCATATGCCTTAGCCTAACAAAACAAACTAGAAAATGGTTCTTCTTTTTTGTTATGTTTAGTAAAAAACCTTGACCGGAACTTACTTTTAGCATTACTGTGCTTTAAATTCACCTGTTCATTTGGGGCGCTTGTGACAAAAATTCTGGATTCAATAAATTCTCCGGCAGATCTGAAAGCTATTCCAGAAAAAGATCGCCAAGAACTTGCTACAGAAATCCGTGAGCAACTTGTTTCGACAGTTGAAAGCATTGGTGGAGGTGGACACCTTGCCTCAAACTTAGGGGTTGTTGAACTGACAATTGCCCTTCATTTACAGTTTGATAGTCCGACGGACAAAATTCTCTGGGATGTGAGCCATCAAGCTTATGTTCACAAAATGCTTACTGGCCGTAAAGATAGAATGAATACTATCCGCCAATATGAGGGACTTTCGGGATTTGCTGATCGAAATGAAAGCCCACATGATTTTTTTGGAGCGGGACATGCGGGAACATCAATTTCTGCTGCTGTAGGTATGGCTGCTGCAAGAGACCTGAAAGGCGAAGATAACCATGTGATTGCAGTTATTGGTGATGGTGCTATGACTGCAGGTATGGCGTTCGAAGGTATGAACCACGCAGGCCATTTAGGGACTAGGCTAATTGTCGTACTTAATGATAATGCTATGTCAATTTCGCCAAATGTTGGTGCATTAAGTCGAAACGTTAACAAAATACGAATAGATCCGCTCTACAGAAAAGCGAAAGAGGAAATTGGTAATGTAATTGAGCATTTCCCTCTTGGAAAAGAATTTTGGGAAGGTGCAAAACGTGTAAAATCAAGCATGCTTGATCTGGTCGTACCTGCTAGTTTTTATGAACAATTCGGGTTTGATTATTATGGACCTATTGATGGTCATAATCTTGAAGAACTTAATAGCGTTTTTACGGCTATCAAAGAGGTTCGTGATCGACCAGTCTTAGTACATATTCTTACTGAAAAAGGACATGGTATCCCTGAGGCTGCAGCAGACCCTGTACAAAGCCACAGTGGCACCTTTTGGCTTAAGGAAGAAAAGCCTAAAGGTGCAGCCAAGCCGAAGCCTACTTATAGCAAAGTCTTTGCTGAAGCTACACAAGAGTTAATCGAGACTGATGAACGCGTAGTTGCAATTACTGCAGCCATGTTAGAAGGAACTGGGCTAACCTCTGTTGCAGAAAAACATCCGTCTCGGGTGTTTGATGTTGGTATTGCTGAACAGCATGCTGTTACATTTGCTGCGGGTCTAGCTACGCAAGGGTTAAAACCCATAGCAGCAATTTATTCAACCTTTCTACAACGAGGATTTGATCAAATTGTTCACGATGTAGTCGTTCAGAATCTTCCGGTTGTCTTTGCTCTAGATCGAGCTGGTTTTGTTGGAAGTGATGGGAAAACTCATCAAGGCTTTATCGATACTTCTTATTTGAGATGCTTACCAAATATGGTAGTGAGTGCACCTAAAGATGAGGCTGAATTAAGAGACTTGTTGTATACAGGAATACAACACAATGGACCATTTTCATTACGCTATCCTCGAGGTTCAGGGCCTGGGGCACCCACGAATCTTCCTATGAAATCTATTCCTATTGGTAAGGCTGAGGTCCTTCGGTCAGGTGCCGATATTTCCCTTATTGGATTCGGTACTTCGGTTATGCAATGTGTACAAGCAGCAGAAATTCTGGCCGATTTAGGTATCGAATGCACAGTTGTTAATGGTCGTTTTGCAAAACCTCTAGACGAAGAATTGCTTCTACGATTAGCAAAAGAAACAGGTGGAATAATTACAGCAGAAGAAAATGTGTTAGCTGGTGGATTTGGAGAAGCTATTATTACTCTCCTCGTAGAAAATGGCTTAGCAAATTCGTTGCTTTGCAACCTGACAATGCCTGACAGCATTGTTGATCATGGACCGCAAAGTACATTTCAGTCTGTATATGATCTTGAT
>CAWVTC010000081.1:0-7815 GCA_963933025.1 uncultured Dehalococcoidia bacterium
CACCCTAAAATTCTTGATGCATGGGACCAGTTAGGTATTTCATTCGATCTATTTACATCCACACTCACAGAAAACCATTATGAGACCACACAGGATTTCTTCAAACAGCTTTTAGCTAAAAAATATTTGTACACTAATACACAAGAGCAACTCTACGATCCGGAATCTGAACGTTTTCTTCCAGATCGCTATGTAGAAGGAATATGTCCTCTTTGCAGCTATAAAGATGCTAGAGGAGACCAATGTGACTCTTGCGGCTCCCAATTGGATGCAGTGGATTTGATTGAGCCTCGAAGCATAATTAGTGGAGCAAAACCAGAAATACGTGAATCAGAACACTTTTTTCTTCGACTATCCGCATTTGAGAAGGAAATACGGCAATGGGTAGAAAATCAAAAGCATTGGCGTCGCAATGTTAAAAATTTCACGCTCGGTGTAATTGAGGAAGGTTTAAAAGATCGAGCAATCACGAGAGATATTTCTTGGGGTGTACCTGTGCCTGTGAATGGTTATGAATCTAAAAGAATCTACGTTTGGTTTGATGCCGTTATTGGATACCTATCAGCTACAAAAGAATGGGCACTAAGCAATAATGATTCAGAGGGCTGGAAGTCATTTTGGCAAGATGAAAAAACACGAAGCTACTACTTTATTGGGAAAGACAACATCGTCTTCCATACAATTATATGGCCAGCAATGTTACTGGGTTATGGAAATCTAAATCTCCCGTACAACGTTCCCGCTAATCAATATGTAAACTTTACAAAAGGTCAAAAACAAAGCAAGTCTAAAGGAACAGGCAACTGGATATTAGACTTGCTCGACATATACGATCCTGATGTTATACGTTTTTATTTAACAACTATTTTACCTGAATCAAGTGACTCGGAATTCCGTGAAGAAGAACTGGTTCGAACAAATAACGAAATCCTTATCGCAACATGGGGAAACTTAGCTAATCGTGTTTTTGCGATGATTCATCAAAACTTCCTAGGTAAATTGCCAGCTTCCGAAAATCCAAGCGTAGAAAGCTTATCATTACTGGAAGAAATCGATGCTGCCTTCAAGGAAATCGGGGATGCTTATGAAACTTGTGAATTTAGAACAGCACTACGTGCTTGCATGAGAATTGCGCAATCTGCTAATCGCTACCTCGATACGAGGGCACCATGGAAAGCTATTAAGGAAAATAATGCACATGCAGCAGAAACTCTGAATACCGCTATACAGGCAATCTCAGGTATTGCTAAATTATTACATCCAATTCTTCCATTTTCAACAAAAGAATTATATATAAGTTTAGGATTTTCAGAATCTGAAATAGAAAAAAATTGGTCGCGCAGCATCGTGCCAGACGGAACTCTTTTGGCCACGCCAAAAGCCTTATACAGCAAGCTAGAAAATGAATGAGCCATGTCAACTATAAAATTGGTCGATAGCCACACCCACTTACAAGATTCCACTTTTAACAAAAATCGACAGGCAGTCATAGAACGAGCTCGACAGCAAGGAGTTGAGCAAATACTAGTATGTGGTGAAAACATCTCCTCAAGTGAAGCAGCGATTAAGCTTGCTGAAACATCTCCAAGTATTAAGGCTATGGTAGGCTTTCATCCGCATAATGCCTCTCAGGCTACTACAACCGGACTCGAACGATTAAAAAAAATCGCAACACATAATCAAGTTTGTGCAATAGGCGAGATCGGGTTGGATTTTTACCGAAATCTTTCTCCAAAAGAAAAACAACACAGCGTTTTCGAATCACAACTTTCAATTGCAGCAACACTTGGACTACCAGTAAGTATCCACTCACGGAATGCAGTGCAAGAGCTAAAGCCCCACTTAAAAACTTTTGCTCAAAAAAGTAAACTGAAACTCCACGGGATTCTCCACTGTTTCGATGGCAGCCTAGAACTAGCTCTAGATTACTTTGAGCAAGGATTTTTGATATCATTCGCAGGACCAATTACATATCCTAAAAACACTGAACTTCGGAGAATAGCTTCAAAACTACCGGATGAAGCATTACTACTTGAAACAGATAGCCCTGCCTTGCCACCACAAGGACATCGCGGTAAAACTAATGAACCTAGTTATCTAACACTCATTGCAGAAGCAGTAGCTATGGCAAGGAATACAAGCCTTAGAGAAATAGGTAGAATCACAACATTAAATGCCTCACAAATATTAGAGCAACATTCTAGTAACACGGAATAACATAGATGACAGAAATTCAAACAACACGACTTTATGGCCCAATAGCTGAAGATCTAGTATTAGTAGAAGATCTTTTGGAATCCGCTAAAAGAGTTGATATCTTTGCACTACGGAAAATGCTAGAGCACGCACTTGAATCTAGAGGGAAGCGTTTACGACCAGCACTGGTTCTATTGGCAGGAACTTTTGGCGAGTATGACCTTAACAAACTGGTACCTCTTGGTACCGCAATTGAATTATTACACACAGCTAGCCTTGTCCATGATGATGTTATAGATGGCGCAGATAACCGCCGCGGAAAACCAACAGCGAATAGTCTTTTCAATAACGCGTTAACTGTTTTGTTAGGAGATTTTCTTTTCGCTAATGCAGCGGAAATGGTTACTCGTACAGGCAGCCTAAAAGTAACCAGACTGTTTGCATTAACTCTTATGAAAATGACGAACGGAGAACTTGATCAGGATACGGCAGCATTTGATGTCGGTCGTGATGTCCAAAGTTATTTATCAAGAATTGGAGGAAAAACTGCATCACTAGTTGAGAACGCAACAGAAGGTGGTGCTGTCTTAGCCGGTTGCTCAGAAAAAGATGTCGAATCATTACGTTCGTATGGTTACAACCTAGGAATGGCCTTTCAAATAGTTGATGACATTCTTGATTTTCAAGGAACTGAGGAATTGATGGGAAAGCCTGTAGGCAGTGATCTTAAAGAAGGTACTATTACATTACCGACACTACTATATCTACAATCAGCAAGCCGAGAGGATGTAGTCAGAAAGTTCTTGGAAACAGAAAAGGACCGTGAGTCTTATCTACAAGACGCTATTAAGAAAATCACCAATTCATCTGCAATGATTGAATCTCAAAAGTTCGCAGAGGATTACGTCACACGTGCACGAACAGCACTTCAGTCACTACCTAATAATGACGGCAGGGAGCGATTAGAGGGACTTGGTGATTATGTATTAGAACGTAACAATTAGGCTACTTGCTTAATCTTTCCCATATTTCGTACGCTTCAAATGTCGCGGAGCCCTAGCCGGAGTACCTTTTTTAATAACATCACGACGTTCTACAGCGTCCGCTACATCATTAATCTCGATCGGCTGATCGTACATGTCAACAAGATCGCCCTTTATTGCAGCCTCCTGCATATCAACCAGATCTCCCACCTCTCCTTGTGTACGTTGTGTTGGCGGCTTAGGTTTATTAATTTCTGGATGCTCATTAGGGCGCCCACCCGTCACACGCGTAGTAACTTTTTTCCCAAGATGGAAATAGCCACCATCATCAGGAATTCTCCTGGGATAACCATCTCTGAAAGTAAAGGCAGAAAACGAGGTTGGCATAATACGTTCAGAATCCTCATAACATTCAGGGCAAGGAACCGCTTCTGTTGCCTCTCTCATTGGTCGTAACTCTTCAAAAATGCCGTGACAAGGCCCGCAATAGTATTCATATAAAGGCATGACTCACCTACAGATAAAATTTAGCTAGGAGACTATTCTAGCGTTTCTTTTCTCAATACGGTTCGAAAAACTGTTTTTAGGAAGATGGAGGAAGATTATCCAAGAAGTATTTAGATTTAGGCTCCCGCTCAAGATGGTACCGAATCAGCTCTGAAGTAATTGCCGAGAACAAATTAAGATTCTCTGCAGAAACACGAATGCCGATGTAATCTCTTAATGTTACCTTCGAGGCAAAACGTAATAATTTGATTATAGGAACAGAGACTATCCGTCCTGCTCCGGAACCCAATCGACAATCGCTACATACAAAGCCGCCTGCTGCTGGAACTAATAAAGCTGGTTGTTCCGGCAAACGTCCATCACAAACAACACACCCAGACACATGAACTTGGTAGCCTAATAAATTTAATAAGTGCAATTCAAAATGACGTACAGCTAACGAAGAACTTGTTAATTTAAGTATCTCAAGCAAATCTTTGAGAGCCTTGTATAATTCCGGTAAAGGTTCTTCTTTCTCTGTAAACAAATCAATCAGCTCAAAACAGTATAGTGCAGCAGCACTTTTCTCGAGGTCTGTTCGAATCTCTTGATAGGAATCAATGGTCTCAGCCTGGGTAAGAATATCCAAACTTTTACCCCGAGCAATAAACAAACTGCTCTGTACAAGAGTCTCAAGATGTCCACGCATTTTGCTACGAGGCTTACGGATACTTCGAGCAATAGCATCAATTTTCCCATGAGTATGGCTTAGGATAGTAAAAATGCTATCAGCTTCACCCATATTTCGGCGACGGAGAATTATGCCTTCAATTCGATAAGTACGTTCTTTTCGAGACACAATTAAAAAGTTTGGCGACCTTCAAAAGCATGCGCCAAGGTTATTGCATCGGTGTACTCTAGATCAGCTCCTGATGGCAGGCCTCGAGCTAAGCGGGTCGTCCTTATATCGTATGGCGCAAGTAATCTCTGTATGTACATTGCGGTTGCCTCACCCTCAAGAGACGGATTTATAGCCATAATCACCTCATCGACATTACCAGCCTGAACTCTTTTCAAAAATTCCTTAACTCGAAGATCTTCTGGTCCTATTCCTTCGATAGGATTCAGCACACCGTGCAATACATGGTAAGTGCCTTTATATTGCCCTATTCGTTCAAGAACAATAACATCTAGTGGCTGTTCAACCACACATAAAATCGACTTGTCTCTCTCTCCGTCCTGACAAAGTCTACAAGGATCAATCTCAGTAATATGAAAGCAAAGACTACACAAACCTACTTGTAGCTTCATATCATTTATTGCAAGAACTAATAACTTCGTTGACTCTTCAGAGGCACGTAAAAGATGAAAGGCTAGTCTTTGTGCAGACTTAGGACCAACTCCTGGCAACTTGGAGAGTTCATGAATGAGCCGGGTAAGTGGTTCTGGAATCCCGCTGAATGTATTCACGGTACTAATCACTTAATCCAGGAATGTTCAAACCAGCTGTGATTGAACCTAACGACTGTGCTTGAATTTGTGCTGCACGATCAGAGGCATCTCTGATAGCAGCCAGTATTAGATCCTCCAGCATACTGGCGTCTTCAGGATCTACTACTTCAGGATCTATATGAACATCAGTAATTTTCTGCTCACCATTCATAACAATTCTCACGGCACCACCACCAGAGGTTCCTTCAACTATCTCTGTAGCCAATTGTTCCTGTGCTTTTTGTAAAAGCGCTTGGGCTTCTGCCATTTGAGAAGTATTACCTGTAGGGGAGCGTGAACTTCCCGTTCCACGCGTACTTCCTCGACGCATATATCTGTTTCTACCACTACTTTTTGCCATTAAATTACTCTCCCTCCGAAGATATTGGCTTAGCACCTAATTCCAAAGCTGCCTTAGCTAGATGACCTCGCTGAGGTACACGACGAGGTTGTTCTCCAGGTATAAGCTGCACTTCCAAAGTAACATCACGTTTCAAAAGTATACTCGCCTGCTGCTCTATTAAAGTACGCCCTTCGCTTTCAACCTTCTGCATATGAAATGGTTTGTAAAACCCTAGTTTTAAAATGTTACCATCCTTAGAAACAACCTCACATGAACCATTCAGCCACGCACCAGCTTTTACATCTTTTTCACGACATTTCTGATAAAGAGCATGCATGAAACGCTCATCTTCTGTTTGTTCAACTGGCATGTTCTTCGTAGCATTTGTAACTCTATTAGCATTTGGCCTTGCGGTATTTCCTGAATCTTCGTGAAGACCAATAGTTAAATTTTCTGAAGAAACAATTAGTGCCGTCGCACAAGCTACTTCTAAAGGTATAGCATCACTGGGGTCACGACGAAAATCAGCAGCCGCAAGATTAGTAATAATATGTGAGAGCTTCGCAAGACTAGATAAATCAGTTCCTTTGGAACGTGCAGTTACTAGCAAACGCTCACGCAATATATTTATTGTTTCCCTGGTAAACCTTGCAAGATCCAATCCGTCATCAGAAACCTCTCGAGACAGCTCAAGAGAACGAACAAGGTCATCAGCGACAAGTGCATTCGCCAATTCATCAGTTCTATCATCTTGAATTATTCCCAAAGTAGTATTTACTTGATCGGTCGAAGGCATCGATCCAAAAAGTGCCGTTACTTGTTCAAGCATTGTAATAGCATCACGCATACCCCCACGAGACTGTCGCGCAATTACATCCAAACTTTCCTTAGCTATCGTGCAACCCTCTTCTTTGGCAATGAAAGCAAGCCGCTGCACAATATCATCATTAGGCACTCGACGAAAATCAAATCGTTGGCACCTCGAGATAATTGTTGCTGGAACTTGATGGAGCTCGGTCGTTGCAAGTACAAAAATTGCGTACGAAGGAGGCTCTTCTAAGGTTTTTAAAAGTGCGTTAAAGGCACCAGTAGTCAACATATGAACTTCGTCCAAAAGATATACTTTGTACTTCAGAACAGATGGGGAAAAAGCAATACGCTCTCGCAATTCACGAACGTCATCAATGCCTCGATTACTAGCAGCATCCATTTCGATAAGATCAAAAGCCATGTCATCATTTATTGAATTGCAACTATTACAACTATTACAAGGATCACCACTATTAAGACTTTCGCAATTTACAGCTTTTGCCAAAATACGAGCAGTCGTAGTTTTTCCTGTACCTCGAGGACCAGAAAATAAATAGGCGTGCGCTACCTGATCAGCACTAAGCGCGTTTCGCAAAGTTGTCACTATAGGCTCTTGACCTACAACTTCTTCAAAACCATTAGGTCTCCACTTGCTATAGAGCACAAGTCCTCCAGTACCGAGCATAAAAAGTATACCCAAACAGATCGGAATCAGGTATGTAGTCTAGGATTATCCAGGTAATTTTCTTCTTTACGCTGCATATCCTCAGCTTCTCCTAGGTTTTCATGATCAAATCCACATAAATGTAAACATCCATGCGTTAAAAGATGAGAAACTTCATCTAGCAAGGAAACCTTGGTAAGGATCGCTTTACGGGCTGCACTAGGAATACTTATAGCAACCTCACCTAATAAACGTATCTCTTCAGGGAAATCAGGAAATTCAACCTCACCCTCCGTAAAAGTATCAGGGAACGCTAATACATCAGTCGGCTTATCATTACCAAAGAAACGAAGATTAAGTTCTTGAAGTACTTCATCCCCCGTTAGCAGAATTGTAACTCTTACATTATTCTCAGTGCATTCTTCCACCAGTACAGTTTCCGCAAGTGCATGGAGTATATCGATATCCAGCCCTTGTATATTACATTCACTAATAAACTGAATATCCATACTCAACGACAAATTAACCAATTGAGAAAATCGCAGCTGCTTCACGGGCAACCGAGATTATTGGGGTAGGGAAAAATCCAAACACAAGTACACCAAGAACAGTAACTCCAAGACCTATCGAAAGTGGCTTCGCGGATGAAAAAGGTTTCGAACCAATTCGGTCACCTCCATCACGGAACATCAAGCGAACGATACGAAGATAATAAAAGGCAGCGAGAACAGAATTTAAAACAGCGATGATAACAAGCCACGCAAGATCTGCCTGTACGGCAGCATTGAAAACATATAACTTTGCCCAAAACCCTACTGAAGGAGGAATGCCTGAGAGCGATA
>CAWVTC010000082.1:0-7703 GCA_963933025.1 uncultured Dehalococcoidia bacterium
AGTTGGCTGGTACCCAAGTTGGTGGAAGGGAGGAAGTTGTAACTCAAATCAATACAAGGAAACAGGAATGGTTAAGTGAATGGGAACCTAAACTCATATCTAGTGAAGTGCCACTTTCTCCTTACAGGGTGATACATGAATTAATGTTGGAAACTGATCATAAGGAAACTATTATTACTCATGATGCGGGGAGTCCACGTGATCAACTGTCACCATTTTGGGTGTCGAAAGAGCCACTTAGCTATATAGGTTGGGGGAAAACCACGCAGCTTGGTTATGGATTAGGGTTAGCAATGGGAGCAAAACTTGCGCACCCTGAAAAGCTTTGTATAAATGTATGGGGTGATGCAGCAATTGGTTTTACGGGGATGGATTTTGAGACAGCGGTTCGAGAACATATTCCTATACTTTCAATACTTATGAATAATTTTTCAATGGCGATTGAAATTCCCATAATGCAAGAAGCACAAGCGAAATATAAAAGTACAGATATTAGTGGTAACTATGCTGATATGGCAAAGGCTTTTGGTGGTTATGGTGAACGCATTACAGATCCTAGCGAAATAGGGGCTGCTATTAGAAGGGGTATTCAAAAAACAGAAGAAGGAATACCTGCTCTGTTAGAGTTTATAACTGCTAAAGAATTAACAATTTCAAAATAATAGAGCGAGTATATATTGATTATTATAGGAGGGAAAAATGAATCGTTTGCAAGGAAAAGTAGCTTTTATTACTGGGGCAGGTAGCGGTCTTGGTAGAGGAATGGCGTTGAGATTCGCTGAAGAGGGAGCTGATATAGGTTGTTTTGATCTCTCGTTGGAGACAGCTGAAGAAACCGCGGAGCTTGTACGAACTCTTGGGCAAAAGGCGATCACTTTTGAAGGTGATGTTCGAAACAGCAAAGATTTACTAGAGGGTATAGAAAAAACGGTTACAGAATTAGGTGATTTGTGGGTTGCGTGTGCAAATGCAGGAATAAATGCATCTGGGACAATCCTGACCTTAACTGAAGAGGATTGGCAAAGAGTGATTGACGTTAACTTAACTGGGGTTTTTCTAACATGTCAGTCTGCAGCCAGACAAATGGTTGATCAGGGAAAAGGTGGAAGGATCATTTCGACTGCGTCTGTGGCAGCGGAAAAAGGTTTCGCTGGTTTAATACCTTATGGTGCAACTAAAGCTGGTGTACGTATGATGACCCGAAGTATGGCTCAAGAACTTGCTGTGCATAGGATTACTGTTAATTCGATTGGACCTGGATTGATAGCAACTAACTTTGGTGGAGGTAATTATCAGGATCCTGAATATAAGGAGCAGCAAGGGAAAACAATTCCATTAGGACGAATAGGTGAGGCTACAGATGTTGCTGCTATGGCTGCATTTATTGCTAGTGCTGATGGCGAGTATGCTACGGGATCATATTTCCTTATTGATGGAGGTATGACAGATTCGGGTTTTGGTAGTTGAGTCAGAAAGTTTATTTATGGATGTCGGCTCGGTAGTTCATCCTGGCGGTTAGGTAGGGAGATTTCATGATCAAGCCAAATGCCAATGTGTTCACCGGTTCGTCCTGCAGGTCCTTCTAAAATTAGTTTGACTGCGAGCTCTCCTATTTGTTCGGGTTTCATCCAGCGTTCTAGTATTTCTGGACTTGGTTCTTGCCCAGAGGCATAGCGAACCATTGCAGAGTCTGTTGCGTCCATGCCTAGAGCATTGACACGAATATTATGTGGCTTGAGAGCTTTTGCCCAAGATTCCGTTAAGCCACGTGTTCCCCATTTCGAAGCATCGTAAATATCCATACGGCTGCCTCCACCTGTAGCAAAACCATGTGGGGGAACAATATGATCGGTAGCGATATTGATAATTTCTCCATTGCCAGCCTCCACCATATGAGGAATTACCGATCTTCCTACTTGGAAAACCCCCCTCAAGTTGGTCGCAATAATAGCTTCAAAATCGTCTAGCACTTTTTCATAGGAGTCTGTAATCGGCGTTGCTCTCCAAATGCCGGCGTTGTTAATAAGAATATCAATTTTGCTGAACTTTTTTATTGTATTTTCTACAAATCTAGCCACCTCAGTAGAGCTTCTTACATCTGCGATCACAGCTTC
This sequence comes from uncultured Dehalococcoidia bacterium, assembly GCA_963933025.1. Taxonomy (GTDB): domain Bacteria; phylum Chloroflexota; class Dehalococcoidia; order Tepidiformales; family Tepidiformaceae; genus JAKUNN01. The sequence continues at coordinate 2,115 of CAWVTC010000082.1, forward strand.
GACAGGGACATCATATTCAGTATTTAGTGATCGTCCAACTGTTGTAATATGTGGGTTAATATCACAAATTGCGATTGTAGCTCCTTCAGCTGCAAATACCTGGGCACAACCCTTCCCAATTCCACTTGCAGCACCTGTTATTACTGCAACTTTGTTTTGTAAACGTTTATTCATTAGACTCATTCCCTTCTTTAGTTAGTGGTACCGAGGGAGGGATTCGAACCCTCAAGCCCGTGAAGGCCACGGGTTTTAAGCCCGCTGCGTATGCCATTCCGCCACCTCGGCAAAGTTCAGAAAATATTCATATGATTATGAACTGAAAAATCAAGACCGTCGACGTGTTCGTCGTTTAGGACGTTTTTTTGCGCGTTCGATTGCTTTTTGTCGTGCAGCTTCACGTTCTTCTGGAGGTCTTGCCTCTTTAATATTAGCGGGTTCAATGCTGTTTGAATTATATGTACAGCTGGGATAATTCCAACAGGCATAAAAAGTTCCTCGGCGACTGCTGCGTTCCACAAGTTGTCCATTTTTGTGCTCCTCATCACATTCTGGGCAGGATATATCTACGGGCATACCGGTACGGAAGTCACAATCTTTAGCCGCACGCCCATCACATTCAAGATATTGGCCATATGGACCTGTTTTTATTATTGTACCTTTCTCACAACGGGGACAGAGGTAGTGCGAAGCTTCGGGTTCTGCGGGTGTCGCTGGTTCACCTTCTTCTGTTAAAGGGCGCAAAGATTTGCATTCAGGATAGTTAGAGCAGCCAAGAAATTCACCATGCCGACTGCGTCTGACTATATAGAGGCCATCTTTACATTCTTCGCAAGGAATATCCGTGAGTTTCTGTTGCTTAGGGGCATTTTCTTTTGCATTACTGTAGTCATCAAAAAATGGTTCCCAAACAGATCGTACGACGTCACGGTATTCATATTCCCCATTTGCAATACCATCAAGTCTTCCTTCAAGCTCACTTGTGAAAGGAACAGCCACGTAATTGTTCATATGTTCAACTAAAAAATCATTGACAATGAATCCGTTTTCAGTAGGTGTTAATGCTCTACCTTGCCTATTTGCATAATCGCGATTTAAAACGGTTTGAATTGTTGTTGCATAGGTGCTTGGGCGACCAATACCTTCTTCTTCAAGTTTTTTTACAAGCGTTGCATCAGTAAAGCGTGGGGGAGGTTCAGTAAAGTGTTGTTTCCCATCGACTGCTGAAGCATCAAGTATGTCACCTTGCTTTAGATTCGGTAGGCTAACTGGATCTGCATCATCACTTTTTTCATTATCATCCTTTTCTCGTTCATCCGCATCGCCTACTTTGGCATCATAGATAGCAAGGTAGCCAGGGAAAATAAGTTGACTTGCAGAAACACGAAAAAGCCCCTGTGACTTCCCATCGGCATTCGCACTGATATCAACTCGCATAGTTTTGTAGAGGGCCTCGCTCATTTGGCTGGCTAAAAACCTTTGCCAAATAAGTGTATATACGCGTAGTTCATTTTGATTGAGAATCGTTTTTAGTGATTCTGGAGTGAGAGACGGGTCAGTTGGTCGTATTGCTTCATGGGCTTCTTGTGCTCCTTTGGTCTTCCGAGTGTATGTTCGGGGCTTACGTGGAACAAAATCTTTTCCCCAAGTAGACGTGATAGTCTCTCTTGCTGCTGTACATGCTCCAGATGAAACATTGGTAGAATCTGTACGCATATAGGTTATTAATCCGATTTGACCTTGTCCTGGTATATCAACGCCTTCATATAAAGATTGGGCAGTACGCATTGAGTTGTTCGCATTCATGCCGTAGCGATTGTTGGCAGCTTGTTGGAAGGTACTGGTAATAAACGGGGGTGGGGGTTTCCTTTTGCGTTCCCCTTCAGTGACAGTTGCTACATCAAATTGTGAACGTTTGAAAATCTCAATTAGATTCTGAGCCTCTATTTCACTTGAGATTGCTGTTTTCTCTAATCGTTTCTTACCTGATAAAGAATGTAATGTGGCAGTGAAGTTCTCATGAGCAGGAGTCACAAACATTCCATGAATTGACCAATATTCTTGAGCTTCGAATCCGGTAATTTCACGTTCCCGTTCAACTATTAGTCGTAGCGCAACACTTTGTACACGGCCTGCACTGCCTGAACGTAAAATTTTCTCTTGTACCAACCATGAAAGTGGGTATCCGATTAAACGATCAATAACTCGTCGAGTTTCTTGAGCTTCAACGAGGTTTCGATTAATGTCTCCAGGGTTTGCGAAAGCTTCTTCTATTGCAGGTTGTGTAATTTCGTGAAAAACAACACGCTTTGTTTTTTCAGGAGGAATTTCTGCGGCATCTACAATGTGCCAAGAGATTGCTTCTCCTTCCCGATCCGGATCAGTTGAAAGATAAACAGTTTCTGCTATTTTGGCTGCTTCCTTTATTTTGGTAACGATTTCTATTTTTTCTTTATCAATAGTGTAATTTGGTTCAAAATTACCGGATTTTACATCAACCCCATATCCAAAGCTGACCAGATCGCGAACATGTCCAACCGAAGCAATCACTGTATATTCTTCACCTAGAAAATTGCTAATAGTTCGAGCTTTAGCTGGTGATTCGACAATCACAAGGTTTTTTGTTGCGGTAGACTTTTTAGCCATTAATTTAGGGCTCCAACTTTTTTTTAGACGTATTCGTATCTCACGAATACCAGTATCTGGTCATGTTTGTCAAAAGTTTCGTTCAAAAAAATGGGTTTTAGTCGTGAATTGGTCGTTTTAATCGTTGTTCGGTACGAATTTCAGGATTGGTAGGGATATATTGACTTAAGAAATCAGATGCATAGTCATCAAAGTTATTTTCAAGAATTGCCTTTCTAATATTTTCCATAAGGCGTACCAAAAAGCGAATGTTATGAATTGAGGTAAGACGATATCCTAAAAGCTCATTATTCCGGAATAAGTGATGTATATATGCTGTGGTGAATGTTCGACATGTAGAACAATCACATTTTTCTGATAATGGTGATTTGCTATCACGATAACGTGCTGCTCCAATGTTTATGCGGCCTTTGTTTGTGAAAATTCCTCCTGTTCTTCCTAATCTGGTTGGGAGGACGCAGTCAAAAAGATCGATACCTAAAGAGACACTATTTATAAGATCTTCAGGACTCCCGACACCCATTAGATAACGAGGGCGATCGATGGGGAGTTGTGGCGTAATAGCTGTAAGCATTTCTTGCATAGTATCTTTGGATTCGCCGACAGAGAGGCCTCCAATGGCAATTCCAGGTGTATCGAGTGTTGCGACCTCACGTGCAATTGACGTGCGTAGTTTTGAGTCAAAACCACCTTGAATAATAGGAAAAATGGGTTGGTTACCTATAGCTTTTCGGGAACGTTCATACCATCTAAGTGTTCGTTTTGCAGCCTCCATAATTTCATTTTGAGATGCGTTTACTGCAACAAGTTGGTCAAGAGGCATGGCAATATCAACACCTAGAGCAGTTTGAATTTCAGCAGCAAGTTCAGGTGTGTAATGATGTTCACTTCCATCATGATGTGAACGAAATCTAACGCCGCTCTCATCCACTTGGACTAGCTTGCTTAGGCTGAAGACTTGAAAACCACCACTGTCAGATAATATTGGCCCTTGCCAACCCATGAAATCGTGAATTCCGCCTAATTGTTCGATTAAATTATGAGTAGGACGTAGATATAAATGGTAGGCATTAACCAAAATAATTTCTGCGCCTGTACCTAAAACGTCTTCCGGTGAGAGGGCTTTGACTGAGGCAAGTGTTCCTACGGGCATAAAGGCAGGAGTGGAAATTGTCCCGTGGGTCGTAATTAATTGACCAGCACGAGGTCCTTGAGGATTGCTTGAGTTTGATTCACAGAAAAAAGAAATATTCATCCAAGCAATGTTTCTGCAGCAGTTCGAAATGTGGATTCTGAAACATCGCGACTAACAATTGCATTACCAATTCCACTTAGGAGGACCCAGGAAAGAGTTCCTTGACGCATTTTTTTATCGCTCTGCATAGTTTTTAGTATTTCATTTAGATTTACATCAGGTGCTTTTGATGGCAGCTCACAAGCCATAAGCAGATTCTGTTGACGTTTAAGGTCATCCTCACTTAAAAGGCCAAGTTGATAGGAGATTCTTCCTGCTACATGCATGCCAATAGCAACTGCTTCCCCATGTCGATAAGTTTGATATCCCGTACATGATTCAATCGCGTGCCCAACTGTATGTCCATAATTTAGAAGCATCCGTTTTGACGACTCGCGTTCATCATCAGAAACAATTTTTGCTTTTATAAAACTGCTTCTTGCTATGAATTCAGGTTCGATCATTGATTTAAGGCTGGAAGAAGCTTTTTCCAATAGCTCTACGAGTTCCAGATCGAGTATGAGGCCATGCTTTATCAGCTCAGCAAGTCCATCTCGAATCTGACGTGCAGGAAGGGTCGCTAACAATGTGGGATCCGTGATAACTGCACTAGGCTGAGCAAAGGCTCCAATCAAGTTTTTCCCGAATGCGTGATCGACTCCTGTTTTTCCACCTATTGCAGCATCAACCATACCGAGGAGTGTGGTTGGAACATGTATGAAAGGAATTCCGCGGAGGGTAGTAGCGGCGACGTAACCACCGAGATCTGTTACAACACCTCCTCCAAGGCAGACAATAAAATCAGATCGTTCAACATGTTTGTCTAACAACCAATTGTATACAAGTTCAACTGTCGCAAGGTTCTTTTTGTCCTCGCCTGCATTAATCGCGTGCAGGTCCGTTGTATATCCTGATTTTGACAAAACTGTTTCAATTCTTTTGCCGAACCTTTTTCTGACTTCTGTGTCTGTAATGATGAACGCACGATTGCCGATATCTAACATTCTGCAAATCTCGCCGACGTGTTCTAACGATTGATTATGAACAAAAATATCGTATGTTCCTGAGGTGGTTCTAACTGAAGTTGCAGATTCTAGATTCATGAAGCTACTCTATGTAATTCATTAGCAATTCGCTCACATACTTTTTCAGGTGTCAGGTTATCTACTTGGATTTGGAAATCATTTTTTAAATAAAAATTTAATCTTTGTTCATGTAATAACACTAATGTTTCCTTTGGATTATCACCGAGTAGGGGGCGCGGCTCTTGAGCTACACTCTGACTTAACCTTTGTGCAGCTTCAGCTGGAGTTATATAAAGCCAAATCACCTTCCCGGTTTCCAGAATTTCCTGATTCGCTAGAAATGTTGGTGCGCCACCGCCACATGCAATAACTACTTTGTCTGCTTGTGCTGCTTTTCTCATTGCCTGATTTTCATGCTCACGGAAAATTAATTCTCCCGAGTTACTAAATATGTTAATTATTGATTTCCCTACTGCGTTTTCGATTAAAGAATCGGTATCGCAAAATGTGAAGTCTAGTATTGATGCGAGTAGAGGGCCCACTGTAGATTTTCCACTACCTGAAAGTCCGATAAGGAAAATACGATTTTCGCTAAATGTTTCGTGCATGAGAGCCTCTTTAAGCTTTGCGAGGCCTAAGAGCTTTTTGTGAGTTTTTGAAGTTTTCTTTGATTTCTTCTATTGTGTC
>CAWVTC010000083.1:0-7667 GCA_963933025.1 uncultured Dehalococcoidia bacterium
CTTTGCGAAAGCTGTATGTTGATAAGCGTAAACATGCTGAGCTTTCACATGTACAAGCAGCTCAATTGGTTGCAGAAGGAAAGATTACTGAAGATGAAGCCTCTAAATTAACTGGATTATCTGATTGATCCAGATTCAGATAATCCGTATTCCTCGATAGCTATACCAATCAAAAAATTTCTAACAATCTTTTCTACCCAAATCAGGTTCTTCCTCAACAATTTCAACGGGAGTGTTTCGAGCAACTATCAACCTCAATTCTCCATCTCCTGTATTTACTGGTTGATGCAGTGAGCCATCGGGCACAAAAATGAAATCTCCTTCTGCAATTTCATCCTCAATTTCCAAATTTGTTCCATGAAGAAACAATCCTTTACCTGCAAGAACGTAAATTGCTGATTCACAATTAGTATGAAAATGTGTGGTCGAACATCTGTCTTGTGGAATAGTAGCTATAGACATATGTATATTGCTTGCATTACTTAAATTTTGCGAAACACCTGCAAACCTAATCATTCCTCCAGAATTGATTTCATTCTCCAATTCATTTTTTCTTGTTATAACTATTTTTTTCATTTTTTCTATTCCAACTATTGATTATTTAAATTTTCCATATCAATGGAATCTTCTGTACCTAGTGAATCAGAGTTTTTAATTGCCTCTACAATTGGGTTAGCACTTTGCCTATTCTTAATTACCTTCAAAATATCGGTTTTAGCGTTCTCCTTTATCTTTTGCCGATGTGCCCTTTCCGCCATTTTGCACCTATTGCTGCAAAATCTTTGTTTACGTCCACTTTTCCCGAATGGAGGCAGGCTTGGTATTTCACGAATACAACTTCTGGGATTTTCACACCTCTTATAAGTAATGCGATCGTACTTATCACGCGCAATAAGTCCCCAACACCAACCAGCCCAACTCAGCGGTCGTAGTACGAGAGATGCGCTAGAACCTGCTTGATTCCGCTCTAATGCTGGGTTCGTGAATACAGCTAGCTTGTCATTAATGTACTCATCAGAAAATAAGCTTGGATTCAAAGAGGCTTGACCAATTTCTCGCCATTCTGTACGCCAATCTTCCGTTGTTTTTTCTCGATATTGTTTTCGAACATCAAACGTAAAGAAGTCACCATATTGTTCAACGAACAACTTCACTACTCCTGCTAAGCCTGGACCGCCTACAACTATCTGACCATACTCATGATTAAATGGTGGTGATTCTGGATCATCGAAAGGTTGCCATATTCTCCCAAGGTGACGATGTAGATCCAAATAGTAGGGATAATCAGATAGGACTCCCGTCTGATTTATGATATCAGGGAGTACATGGGCACTCGATAACTCGGCTTTCGTTAGTTCGTGCACTCTAATATCGTAATCAACAACTTCACCTTCTCGAATATGCACCTCATTAAATCGATCATTGATTGCATCAAACCCGATCACATTTTTCCCACTACTGGGAGGGCGACTTATACTGATTGCCATTTATACACTTAGTATTAAATATTTTTAGCGTGTCGTATATAAAGCACTTATAAAATCAACCACTACAAAGCTTTAGTTTGCTATGTAATGGAATTTTGGAAAACAAAAGCCGGTTTATAGCACTTTCATAGCTCACCCTAGTAAAGGGAACGGGGGTATGGTCAGAACATACTTGCTGCGGCTGCAGTTACCGTTCCTACTTCAGGTAAAAGCTGGTGGTGAAATGCTTAAAATTCAACTAACTATTAGAGAAGTCGAGTAGACTCATGCAAGCAGGAGGTTGCTATGAGTACAGGAATTGTAATAGTCAAACAGTATGAGCGGATGGTGGTGTTACGTTTTGGTAAATTTATCGGAGAGCTTGCACAACCAGGTTTCCGTTTTTTGATTCCTATTATGTATACCGGACGAATTGTGGATACCAGGGAACAAGTAGAACGAGTGCCAACCCAGAAATACATCACTCAAGATAATGTGGTGGTGGATATGGACTTCGTACTCTATTACAGGGTTGTAGAAGCTGAAGCGGAAAAGTCAGTGCTTGAAGTTGCAGATCACCGAGCTGCAGTACGAAATATCGCTGTAGCAGAACTAAGATCCATCATTGGCAACATCACACTGGCTGAAGCCTTATCAGAACGCGAAAATATGCAGAGCCAACTACAAGCAGCCCTAGATGAAAACACTGGCCGCTGGGGAGTCAAAGTACAAGGCGTAGCAGTCAATGAAATCGACCCGCCCCAAGGTGTTAAAATGGCTATGGAACGAGAAAAGTCAGCCGAAGCCATTAAGACCGCCGACATCACTGAATCTGAGGGCCAGCGCCAAGCTGCAATCAATCGTGCAGAGGGAGAGAAAGCAGCAGAGATTCTTAAAGCTGAGGGGTCACGCCAAGCAGAAATCTTAGAGGCGGAAGGAGACCAGCAAGCCCAGGTTCTTCGTGCAGGAGGGTTCAGTACGGCACTGGAAAAGATTTTCGAAGTTGCGAACACTGTGGATACCAAAACTATGAATCTACAGTATTTTGAAACACTCAAATCTTTAGGAGCCAGCCCTTCCACTAAATGGATTCTTCCCATGGAATTTACTTCCATGTTTTCCAATTTTATTGGTAGCCAAAAATCACAACAAGACAACGACTCGCAAGAGTCTTAAGTAGTGATTGCCTGAAAAAGCGAGCTTATATTAACAGCCCATAGCAACACAATATGTGACATGATATGGGCGTTAAATACAATTTTCTGATTATTCAGAAAGCACCCACTAGGGATTATGGAATTTAAGGAGAAACAATACGATGATCGGTCAAACAATTCGTCTTAAAGTTAAAGAAGGTAAGGAAGTAGAACTCGAAACACTAGTCACACAGCTAATGCGTGATGTTACGGCCAATGAGCCAGGATCAATTTACGATGTCCGGCGAGTTCGTGACGAGCCCCGAACATATTTTTACTTTGTTTCATTTCCAGATCAAGCCGCCTATGATCGATATTTGTCAGCGGATTACCACCGTCAGATGTCCCCCAAAGCACTTGCACTTCTTGATGGCGACCCTTTATTTGAAGATCTTGATAGTTTCGACTAATTCGATTATTTAAGTTCAAACTCCTCACAACTCCTTCAATTACGGTTATCTTCCAGAAAGTCACCCCTGCTTATAATTTACCTGCATAATAGTAAGCATGACGCAGGTTCAAGCTAATGGGATCGATATTGAAGTAGAGACATTCGGGGATGCAAAAAATCCCACACTTCTTCTTATTATGGGACTGGGTGGTCAATTAACCTTCTGGCCTGATCAGTTTATTGAACAATTAGTAAACCGCGGCTATCACGTCATACTCTTCGACAACCGTGATGTTGGGCTCTCTACATATTTCGATGATGCACCCCAGCCAAATTCAACACTCATCGCGCTGGGTTCTTTCCTAGGTTTTCGACCAAAAACACCTTACACCTTGTCCGATATGGCCAACGACACGGCCGGAGTGCTCGATGCACTCGAAATCTCTTCAGCCCACGTCATTGGTGCTTCGATGGGTGGCATGATTGGTCAACGATTAGCCATCGAATACCCAGACCGTGTTCGATCTCTGTGTTCGATTATGTCTAGTCCAAGACAACCCCGTGCATCCTTTCGCTTAGTGTGGGACTTATTAAAGTTAAACTCGGATCCAGGAACCCGAGAAAAACGGATCGAGAACAGGGTAGCAGTATTCCGATTACTCAACGGAAACAGATTCCCTTTTAACGAAGATTCAGCTCGACAGCAGATGACCGCTGCCATTGACCGAGCATGGCATCCCAAGGGTGCATCCCGCCAACTGGCAGCGATTATGTCTGATGGGGACCGCCGAACCGCCCTCTCCAATCTTCACATTCCGATCACGGTCATCCATGGCACTAATGATCGAATGGTCCTCCCAAAATATGGGAAAGAAACAGCAAAGGTTAGTTCAGAAACAGACTTGGTCTGGATCGAAGGGTTGGGGCATGTATTTTCTGAGGAAGCATGGCCAGAGATTCTCGACGCCATCTCGCGATTAGTAACCCGAGCTGAGACCTAATAATTCCCTCAAAAATCGTACATCAGATTTAAGCACCTAGACCTTGTCCAATAACATACGTTCCATCTGTCCAAACAGGTTCTGCTTCAAGATGTTCCATCATCTTTAGATACCATTCGTGCTGTTCGGGCCTATTTGCATTTGCTTGATAAGCTTCTTTACTTTCGAACACTCCCACGCCAATCCAATGATCCTTTTCATCAGGATTCATAACAAGCCAAGCAAGCCCACCTTCAGGTAACTCCTGTTCGTATTTAAAGTGCTTTAACAATTCTTCCTCATGTCCAGGTATTACATGTAACTCAACCAATGTTCCGTATTGCATACTTAAAAGCCCTTCACTGTTTTGAAATTTAGATTAGTTAATCACTATCCATTTAAACATAACTAATTAATTGAATCGCCAATCCAAAGGTTTCTTTAGGGTTTAAAGATGCACGCATTGTTCCAGGAATTGGTCCACGGCTAGAATCACTCACAGTCAAACTAGCAGACCTATATTTTGCTATTTCACCTTCCAAATCTGGCACTTCAATAGCAATCATTGAGGCTGGATGTTCACCTACATTTTCCAACTGTGCAGCTAGGGGACTATCTCCACTCGCTGGCTGGACTAACTCCATAATTGCCTTCCCACATGGAATCTGCCCAATAAGAATCCCTTGATCCGAAGCATCAATCTTTGCCGACATATTTAGACCAAGCACCTCTGCCCAGTCTTTTGCAGCACTATCGATATCAGTCACCATTGCAGCAAGATGATCAAATCCTTTCTTTGAACCAGCATGAGAATCAGATGGAGGTTGGGCTAACTCGATTAAAACCCCATGCATAGCTTTTGGATGAATAAATGCTATTTCCCCGGCAATTCCATTTCTTGGAGACTCGTCAATTAGTTCTACACCATTAGCTTGGAGCCTTGTTAGCTCAGCTTGAATATCGTCTGTTCTAAAACAAATGTGGTGAAGTACTTCACCCTTGCTTTCTAAATACCTGGCAACTCCAGTATCAGAGCGTATCGGCTCAAGCAGTTCGATTTCATTTTCACCTATTGCAAGTAAAACCCCTCGAACACCTTGCTCCTCAATCACTTTATCGACTGTCACTTCCAACCCCATAGTGTCTCGAAAAAATTTGAGAGCGCTGTCTGCTGAACGCACAACGATCCCAACGTGATGTATCAAATCAATCATGTTTTCCACCTAACTTATGTTTTTATCAGATAACTAATGGATTCGCATTCCTATTCTCTAATGGCAATAAAATATTACTAAATCGCTGGTTTAAAGCATCTGAATCAGAATTTTTCGTACATCTAAATAATACCAAACCTGCCTTGTAAATATCTAAATTCACACGTTGCCAGATAGTTCCTTAGATTTAGGAAAGATGACGATGGTGTAGAGTATCGACATGGAAATGCGACATCTAGGAAATTCAGGTTTAGAAATATCAGTTATTGGATTAGGCTGTAATAATTTTGGGCGCAGACTCGATGAGAAACAAACTGCAACTGTTGTTAGTGCAGCAGTTGATGCTGGAATTACATTTTTCGATACTGCAGATCTTTACGGTGAAAATGGCAGTTCAGAAACGTACTTGGGAAAGGCCCTAAAAGGTCGTCGAGACCAAGTAGTGATTGCAACAAAATTTGGTGGCCCAATGGGAAAACTTCCCATGCAAAAAGGTGGATCACGTCAACATATCTTTCAGGCTGTTGAAGATTCACTACGGCGTCTTGATACTGATTACATAGATTTGTATCAGATACATTTCCCTGATTTGGATACTCCACTTGAGGAAACAATGCGAGCACTTGATGACCTAGTCACTCAAGGGAAAGTTCGATATCTGGGCCATTCAAATTTTTCCGGCTGGATGATTGCTCATGCCCATCACATTGCTGTACGAGACGCATTAACACCCTTTATATCTGCGCAAAATCACTATCATTTACTTAATCGTGAGGTAGAACCCGATGTTCAACCTGCTTGTGCAAAATTTGGGTTAGGGATATTGCCGTACTTCCCTTTAGCCTCTGGCTTACTTACGGGGAAATATCGAAAAGGACAAGTACATCCGGAAGGTACTCGCCTATCATCTGGCCCCATGGCTGAACGAATATTGACGGATGACAATATCGACAAAGCTGAATCACTTTGGGAATGGTCGGAAGCTAGGGGACACACCCTGCTTGAGCTGGCCTTTTCTTGGTTAGCTCAGCAACCGGCTGTATCATCAGTTATTGCCGGTGCTACAAATGTTGACCAGATATCTGCGAACGTCAGTGCGGCTAACTGGATACTGACCCCGGAAGAACTAAAGGAAATTGAAGAACTACTTGGAAATACTTCCTGATTAATAAGGTTTACACTTCATATCAGTAAAAAGCGGAGAACATGATGGCTAAAGGTGAAGACAAGCGGAAAAACGTAAAGAAAAAAGGAAAAACTTTAAAAGAAAAACGGACTGCTAAAAAAGAAAAGAAGCGCTAGATTATTTCCCATTCGTGAAAGTTGTAGCTGCCGCTATTACAAAAAAGTAGCTTCCTAAGAGACAATTACTTTTCTGACCTTGTTCTAGTCTTCGAATTTACTTCTACTCATGTTTGTAGTGCATTCAAACGTAAGCAACTGACACCAAAAATCACTTAATCTCTACTTCTTTGAATCCATAGGCGTCATATCTTCCTGGGATAAACATCTCTATGTGTGCCGAACCTACTGTTTCAGAACCATCCGGAGCTACAGTAGTAACTTTAGCCAAGTATTCTGGACTATGAACCCCTCGGATAACATCACCGTTATACATGGTGTGATCGTATGGCTGTTTTGAAAAATCGAAATCGTCCCATTCCTGAACCAGACCTTCGACGCCATGATATGTGAACATGGATCCCCCGTCTTTAAACGAGCCTGCGCCATATCCAATAGTAAGAGGGTGCCAAGATGAAGTAGGCACATACGTTTGTACCCAAAGGTCACCTGCTTCATCAGTGAGCCGCCAAATTCCTTGTTTCAAAATACGAGTTCCTTCAATAAATTCAATCTCATGTTCAGCTTTTATAAAATTAAGATGCTCACCTGAAGCATCAACATCAACACCACCTTCGAGAGGCGTTCCAAAAACGTCATTCATCTGAAGTTGTTCACCCGTCTCAGATTCATGCACACTGTAAAAACCAGAATCATTCTCTGTAGTCCACCAAGAGGCCCATCGCATCCCTTGTTTCACCGCAGGCGCTTCACGGGGGGTTAACCATTGTGGATCCGGATGCAGTGGAGCACGCTGAGCATAAAGACCCCAAGAATGATCACGAGAACCAGCCCAATCACGGCCAGAAAGCTCGTATCGTTTACCACGTAACTCAAACCAACCAGTTGCATATCCAGACTGGTAGTAACGTGATTGATCAGTAGTACGTCGACCACGTGACCATGCAAGATGATGTGGCTCTTCGTAACAAGGACCACCACCTATCCACTGGAGATCGAAGGTGAAATCAGATTCGTTTTCTTCCAGAAGAAGCCTGACTTCCTCAAGTGGCTTTACAAAATCATACGAAAGTGGACCTAGTACCGTATCGCAATTTTGTCTCCAAGGACGACCAAAC